>NZ_BAABLK010000015.1:0-121487 GCF_039544305.1 Paeniglutamicibacter antarcticus | reverse complement strand
CTCGGTGACAGCACCCCCCGGATCATGAAAGAACAGGGGGAGTGAATCATGCCGAGACCGACAGGCCAGCAACCCCAATTCTTCCTCAATGAGTCCGTTTAAGGGGCTAGTTAAAAGGTAACGGGGGTAATGCGAGCGTTTGGAAACCGGAGAGCTGTTCCTCAGCGTGGATGCGCGCCTGTGACGTTTCCACCGGCATTGTGCGCGGCGACTCTGGCGAGCTCGTGCCTGCAGGTTGGGTCCTGACCGGGGGCCCGATCCCCGGCCCCGGCTTTAGAGTGCGGCCATGGCGGTCCAAACCACAGGGATTCCTTGGCGCACCGAACGTAGCTCCCGGTGCGGCAACCGATTGCGCCCGAGCGTTTCTCCGATCGAGGACTGTTCGGAGCGGGGCACATGCCATGTGGCACGCCGTTGAGCGGCCGCTGCACCACGTGTTCGAGCCACGTGGTTTTGTGTGGTTGCCTTGACGGGGCCGGTTCGGTCCCATTGGCCTACCGGGCGGCGGCGAGTCCCTCGCGCACCGCGGTGCGTATCCGCTTGCCGGAGACCGAATAGGCGGTGCCAAGCTCCTGGGCGAAGAGGCTGACCCGGTATTCCTCTAGCATCCACTTAACCGAGGCCAGCACCGGGGGAGTGATCATGCCCGGCAGCAGCATCTCCAAGGCGGCATCATATTCGTCCTCGAGACCCTGGATGTCCAATGTTGCGGCATTGTCGCGGGCGACGTTGCCGTCCTTGAGCTTCTCCAGGCGCTTCTCGATCGCGGCAATGTACCGCGGCAGCTGCGCAAGCTGGGCATAACCGGTTGAGGCAACGAATCCCGGATAGACAAGCTGGGAGAGCTGGGTCTTGACATCGTTCAACGCATTGATCAGCGCCATCGAGGACGCCGACTTGATTTCCTTGTTGATCCGCCGGGTGCCGGAGAGCACCTTCTCCACGATGGCCGTCACGTCAAAGACGGTGTCGATCAACTCGGCACGCACCTTCTCGTAGAGCGCATCGAACCCGGACTTGGTGAAGGGCAGCGACTGGGGCACCAACCTATCGACCGCGGCCATGGAGCAATCCTGGATCAGGGACTCGACGCTGCCGTGCGGGTTCTGCGTGAAGACCAGCTTTTCGGTGTTGTTCAGGTGGTCAAGCACGTAGCGCGAGGGCGAGGGGACCTTGAGCAGCAGCAGGCGGATCACCCCGGAACGGTGGGCCGCAAGTTGCTCGGCCTCGTTGCGAAAGACCGTGAGGCGCACCGAGGTCTTTGCATCGACCAACGCAGGGTAGGCGGTGACCTGCTGGCCGGCGACCTCGGAGACGACCTTGGTGGTGATGCTCCCGTTGTTGCCCAGCCCGGTGTCCCAGTCGGTGAGTCCGGAGCGTTCCCAGATGGTGGTGGCCACCGTGGCGCCCTTGCCGCGCACCGAAGCGGGCGGGGAGTTCTTCGCGCCGGCGCCCTTCTTGCCTGCTGCTGCCCGCGCGTCGGGTCCACCGGACTTGCCCGTGGGCAGCGAGGCGCCGGGCTTGATGCCCAGCGATCGCGCCAGGGCCGAACGGTTGGCAGTGGCAAGGGTCTGTTGCAGCAGGCCCAGGTCCTGGGATTCGTCCAGGATCTTGGAATCGGAGTCGATGACGGTGAAGGTGAAGCGCAGGTGCTCCGGCAACCCATCCCAGTTCCACGACCCCGGGGGGATCACCACGCCCTTGGCCCGGCGCAGCACCAGCTCCAGCGAGGTGGCCAGGTCATCGGTCTCCGGGTCGAAATCTGCCTCGAGGGCGGTAACGGCGGTCCGGGCCACATCCGGGGCGGGCACGAAGTTCTTGCGGATGGCCTTGGGCAGCGACTTGATCAGGGCAGTCACCAGCTCCACGCGCAGCCCCGGAATGAGCCAACGGAAGCGCACCGGATCCAGCTGGTTCAGGAACAGCACAGGAACCCGCACCGAGACCCCGTCAGATTCCCCGGGGCGGGCCGCAGGGTTGTATTCGTAGACCAAGTCCAGGTCAAGGGTGCCGTGGCGCCACGTGCGCGGGTAGGCATCCTGGTCCAGCTCGGTGGCATCGCCCTGCATCAGGGACTCGGGATCGAAGTCCAGCAGCGTGGGGTCCTGGTGCCGTGCACCCTTCCACCATTTGTCGAAGTGCCGCTCCGAGAGCACCTCGGGGCCCAGCTTCGAGTCGTAGAAGTCAAAGAGGTCCTCATCCGAGACGCGCAAGTCGCGCCGGCGCATGCGGGTCTCGAGTTCCTCGATGTCCTCGAGCACGCGGCGGTTGCGGGCGAAGAACTTGTGGTGGGTCTTCCAGTCCCCCTCCACCAACGCGTTGCGGATGAACAGCTCGCGGCAGAGCTCCGGATCAACCCGCGAGTACTGGATGCGGCGCTTGGCCACGATGGTCAGCCCGAAGAGCGTGACCTTCTCGTATCCCATCACCGCGCCGGAATTGCGCGACCAGTGCGGCTCGGAGTAACTGGCCTTGAGCAGTTCCCCGGCGACTTCCTCGACCCACTTGGGATCAAGGCGTGCCACGGTGCGTGCCCAGAGCCGGCTGGTCTCCACCAGTTCGGCGGCCATGACCCACTCGGTGGACTTCCTGGACAGTGCCGAGCCGGGGAACACCGAGAACCGGGTGCCGCGGGCGCCGACGTATTCGCGTTTGCGCTCGTCCCAGGAGCCCACGTGGCCCAGCAGGCCGGTGAGCAGGGAAATGTGGATGGCTTCCTCGTTCGCCGAGGCGTCCACGGCGTCGGGGGACAGGGTGATGCCCAGCGGCTTGGCCAGCTGGCGCAGCTGGGTGAACAGGTCCTGCCATTCGCGCACGCGCAGGTAGTTGATGTATTCGTTCTTGCACAGCCGGCGGAAGGCGGAGGAGGAAAGTTCTTTCTGCTTTTCCTGCAGGTAGCGCCAGAGGTTCAGCAGCGAGGAAAAATCCGACTTGGTGTCCGCGAAGCGCTTGTGCAGTTCCTGGGCACGCTCGCGCTTGCCGGTCTCCTCGCTGGGTCGCTCGCGCGGGTCCTGGATGGACAGTGCGGCGGCCAGCACCATGACTTCCTTGGCGCACCCCCGGGAACCGGATTCCACGATCATCCGGCCCAGGCGCACATCCACCGGAAGCTGCGCCAGTTTCTTGCCGATTTCGGTGATGGTGGCTTCGGTGCCGGTGTGCATGGCACCGAGTTCGCGCAGCAAGGCCACACCGTCGTTGATCGACTTGGCCTCGGGGGGCTGGAGGAACGGGAAGGAGGCGACGTCGCGTGCACTGCGCACCACCCCCATCGCGCTCATCTGCAGGATCACCGCGGCAAGGTTGGTGCGCAGGATCTCCGGGTCGGTGAACTCCGGACGCGTCTCGAAATCCTCTTGGGAGTACAGGCGGATGGCGATGCCGTCCGAGACGCGGCCGCAACGACCCGAACGCTGGTTGGCGCTGGCCTGGGAGACCCGTTCGATGGGCAGGCGCTGGACCTTGGTGCGGTGCGAGTAACGCGAGATGCGTGCGGTGCCGGTGTCGATGACGTACTTGATCCCCGGGACAGTCAGGGAGGTCTCGGCGACGTTGGTGGCCAGCACGATACGGCGGTTTTTCCCGGGGTTGAACACCCGGTGCTGCTCGGCCAGCGAGAGCCGGGCGAACAGGGGCAGGATCTCGGTTCCGGCCAGGGCCTTGTTGGTCTGCACCCGGGCGCGCAGGACCTCGGCGGCGTCTCGGATCTCGCGCTCGCCGGGGAAGAAGACCAGGATGTCCCCGGGTGCCTCCTTGGCCAGTTCGTCAACGGCCTCAGTAATGGCGTCCAGCGGATCCCGGTCTTCCACGGCGGCGTCGGGGTCCAGCTCGTCTTCGTCCATCCCGTCGGCCGGGTTCAGCGGCCGGTAGCGCATTTCCACCGGGAAGGTGCGTCCGGAGACCTCGATAATGGGAGCGGGAACCGGGTCTTCACCCTCGGGCCCCGGTGCCGCGAAGTGCGCGGCAAATCGTTCCGGGTCGATGGTGGCCGAGGTGATGACGATTTTCAGGTCCGGGCGCTTGGGCAGGATCCGGGCCAGGTAGCCGAGCAGGAAGTCGATGTTCAGGCTGCGCTCGTGGGCCTCGTCGATGATGATGGCGTTGTATTTCTTCAGCAGCTTGTCGCGCCGGATCTCGGCGAGCAGGATGCCGTCGGTCATCACCTTGACCTTGGTGTCCCGGGAGACCTCGCCGGTGAACCGGACGTGGAATCCGACCTCGGCGCCGATCGTGGTCCCGAGCTCTTCCGCGATGCGTTCGGCCACGGTGCGGGCTGCCAAGCGGCGGGGCTGGGTGTGCCCGATCATGCCGCGTTCGCCCAGGCCCAGCTCCAGGAGCATCTTGGGCAGCTGCGTGGTCTTGCCGGATCCGGTTTCACCGGCGACGATCACCACTTGGTTGTCCTTGATGGCCGACATGATGTCATCGCGGCGTGTGGAAACGGGCAGGGCGTCGGGATAGGAAATCGTCAGGGCCATGATGCTCCAAGTCTATGCCAGCACTGCCCAGCCCGGTTCCGGGGCACCGGGTGTGGTTTTGGGAGGGCAGTCCAAGGCCTTATCGACCGGATCCGGTACTCGAATCCCGGAGCGGAAGGCGGCGGAACTCGGCTTTGTCCACGGTACTGCCTGTTTCTCTCGTCACAGGGATACAAATCGTCTGATTCGCGTGAGCTATCCATGGAATCTGAATGAAGTCTGACGAATTTATCGACGGTTCGTCTTGTAATTCATGGCAGATGGAAGAAATGTGAGTAGCTTCACATGTAGGATCGAAGGACTTCATGAGGAGAACTTCCTGCCGAACGGCCGAGGTTGTCTGATCCTGAATACGCCCGGCATACGGCACTCGCCGCACACCCGGGCATGACACTCGCACGTCGTGAAAGGTACACAATGAAATTGTTCAAGTCCGTACAGCTGGCCGCCGGTGTGGCAGCCACGGCCCTGGTGCTCACCGCTTGTGGAGGATCCACCTCACCTGAGGCCTCGGGTTCCTCCGCTCCGGCTGCCGACTCCGGCCCGGTGAAGATCGGTATCGACCAGTACCTCAGCCACCCATCGCTCGACGCAGTGGCCACTGGTTTCAAGAAGGGCATGGCTGACGCCGGTTACACCGGCGACAAGATCACCTACGACGAGCAGAACCCGCAGGGCGAGCCGGCCACCAACACCTCGATCGTTGGCAAGTTCGCTTCGGACAAGGACATGGACCTGGTGCTCGCAATCGCCACCCCGGCCGCCCAGGCCGCCGCGAGCAGCATCACCAACATCCCCGTGCTGTTCTCAGCTGTCACTGATCCGGTGGAAGCTAAGCTTGTGGCCAGCAACGAAGCGCCGGGCAAGAACGTCACAGGGACCTCGGACAAGAACCCCGTGAAGGAACAGCTCGAGCTTCTCAAGAAGATCAAGCCGGAAGCCAAGACCGTGGGTATCGTTTACTCCTCGGGCGAGGTCAACTCCGGTGTCCAGGTCCAGTGGGCCAAGGACGCTGCCGGTGAATTGGGCTTGACCATCGAGGAGAAGGCCATCTCGGCTTCCTCCGAGGTCCAGCAGGCTGCCGCGAGCCTGGACGTTGACGCGTTCTACGTGCCGACCGACAACGCGGTTGTTTCGGCTCTTGAAGGCCTGCTGCAGACCGCACAGGACAAGAAGATCCCCGTGATCTCCGCCGACGGCGAGTCCGTCAAGCGCGGTGCCACGGCCACCTACGGCCTGAACTACGAGAAGCTCGGCGAGCAGACCGCAGCGATGGCAGTAAAGCTCCTCAAGGGCGAGGCGGAAGCCGCTACGATGCCGGTTGAAACCATCACCAAGGTGGAGCTGTACCTGAACACTACGGCCGCAGAGAAGATCGGCGTGACCTTCCCGGAGGACATGCTCTCCGAGGCAGCCGAGACCTACAAGTAAACCTGACCGCCAACACGGTCAATACAGTGGCCGGTCGGTCTGAACCGACCGGCCACTGCCATTAACTCATTCACTCGAAACGCAAGGATCCACCCATGATCACCGCGGTTGAACTAGGCCTGATCTACGCGATCATGGCACTCGGGGTCTATCTGACCTTCCGCATACTCGACTTCCCGGACCTGACGGTTGATGGAAGCTTCACCACCGGCGCTGCCGTCGCCTCCATCTCGATCGTCAACGGCATCAACCCGTTCATCGCCACGATCTTCGCCTTCTTCATTGGTTCCCTCGCCGGTGTGATCACCGGCCTGCTGCACACCAAGGGCAAGATTGACGGCTTGCTCGCCGGTATCCTGACCATGATCGCGTTATATTCCATAAACTTGCGGATAATGGGCAAGGCCAATACTCCGCTGTTGGGCGAGAACACCGTCCTGAGCTTCTTGCGCGACCGGCAGCTGCTGGGCACCTGGACCTCGGTAGCACTCATGTTCGCGGGCTGCATGGCTGCCGTCCTGGTCATCGTGTGGTTCCTGCGCACCGACGTAGGGCTGGCGATGCGAGCCACCGGCGACAACGAAGAAATGATCCGTTCCTTTGGCGTGAGCACCGATAACCAGAAGATCCTGGGCCTGGCGATCTCCAACGGCCTGGTTGCCTTCTCCGGAGCCATCATTGCCCAGTTCCAGGGCTTCGCGGACATCGGCATGGGAATCGGCGTGATCCTCATCGGGCTGGCCTCGGTCATCGTCGGCCAGGCGATCTTCGGCCAGAAGTTCATCTGGATCGCTGCCCTGGCAGTGATCTTCGGTTCGGTCATCTACCGCCTGGTCATCCAGCTGGCACTTGACGCGGGCCTGGAGGTCAATGACATGAAGCTGATTTCCGCGGTGCTGGTGGTCCTGGCGCTGATCCTTCCCCAGTGGAAGGGCTTCGGCAAGTTCGCTCAACGCATCCGCATCCGTGGCAAGTCCGTGGAGCCCAAAGAGACCAACGAGGTGAGCGTCGATGCTTGAGATCACGAACCTGAACAAGACGTTCTTCCCCGGCACGGTCAATGAGCGCAAGGCCCTGCGCAACATCAACCTGAATCTCGCCGAGGGCGAGTTCGTCACGGTGATCGGTTCCAACGGCGCCGGCAAGTCAACGGTGCTCAACATGGTCGGCGGCAAGCTGCATCCGGACAACGGGACCGTGCGCATCAGCGGCAAGGACGTCACAAAGATCTCCGACCACCGCCGTGCAAACTACATCGGCCGGGTCTTCCAGGATCCGATGGCCGGAACAGCGCCGAACATGTCGATCGAGGAAAACATGTCCCTGGCCCTGGGACGCGGCACCTTCCGCGCCTTGGCCCCGGGCGTCACCAAGCACAAGCGCGAGCGGTTCGTCGATGAGCTTGCCTCACTGGAACTGGGGCTGGAAACAAGGCTCAAGGCCAAGGTCGGTCTGCTTTCCGGCGGCCAGCGACAGGCGTTGAGCCTGCTGATGGCCACGTTCTCCGGACCGAAGATCCTGCTCCTTGATGAGCACACCGCCGCCTTGGATCCACAGCGCGCGGCCCTGGTGTCCCGGCTGACCCAGGAAATCGTCGAGCGCCACCAGCTCACGACGTTGATGGTCACGCACAACATGGAACAGGCGCTGCGCCTGGGCACCCGACTGATCATGATGCATGACGGCCAGGTCATTCTTGACCTGGATGCCGAGCAGAAGGCCAAGATGACGGTCCAGGACCTGCTGCACGAGTTCGAGAAAATCAAGGGTGCACAGCTTGATGACCGGACCATGCTGCAGTAACCAAGGCCAGGGGCCCACGGCATTTTCACTGTAGCCCGAAGGCCCTAAGCAGGCGGCGGCGCCACCGGACCCTCACAACCCCGCTAAGGGGGAGTGCGGCAAAGGCGGCACCGCCGCCTTTCGCTTGTCCTGATGGGGGGCGTCGCCGAGGTCGTGCATTCCACCCGGGGGTGGGCCTGGGACTGCGTCAACCACCGCTGCGGAGCGGACCCGGGGGCCTACTGCAGCGCGGAGGTCAGGCGGGCGAGGTTGTCCAGCACGGTGGAGCGCAAGGGCTGCTTGAGCCACTCACCGAGCGTCAGCAAACGGCTGGCTTCGCGGTATTCGTCCTCTACGGCGCGCATCTGCGCAACGAAACCGGCGTCGCGCACCAGCATCGAAACCTCCATGTTCAGGCCGAACGAGCGCATGTCCATGTTGCTGGACCCGATCAGGGCCACGTCGGAATCGATGGTGAAATGCTTGGCATGCAAGATGTACGGCGCCGGGTACAAGTAGATCCGCACCCCGGCGCGCAGCAGCTCCTCGTAGTAGGAGCGTTGCGCGTGGTAGACCAGCGCCTGGTCCCCGATCTCGGAGACGAACAGGTCAACTGGAACATTCCGGGCGACCGCCGAGGTGATCGCGTAGAGCAGCGACTCGTCGGGCACAAAGTAGGGCGAGGTGATCACTACCCGTTCCTGTGCCGCATGGATCATGCCCAGGAACAGGCGAAGGTTGTTCTCTTTCTCGAAGCCCGGGCCCGAGGGCACCACCTGGGTGAGCATGGTCCCTGGATGCTCACGATGATCGACCACCGCTCCGCTGAGCCGCAGCAACGAGTCGCCGCTGGGCACCGCTTCCTTCCGGCGCACACCAATGGTGAGGGCTTCGCCGGTTTCGGAATACCAGTCGGAAATGAACACGGCATCTAGCGCGGAAACCCCCGGCCCATGCAGCTCAACAACCAGTTCCTTCCACTTCAGGCCGCGGGCAATGTTCTTCTTCACGTTGTAGTCCCGCGAAATCATGTTCAACGAACCCATGTATCCCACGACGCCGTCGATGACCAGGATCTTGCGGTGGTTGCGCAAATCGGGACGCTGGAACTTGCCCTGCAGCGGAAGCAGCGGAAGCATCAGGGTCCAGCGGGCGCCCATCTCATCGAGCCGGGCCTTGGTCTGCCTGTAGTGCGCTTTGCCGCGCGAGGCCCAGTGGTCCAGCAGGACGTTGACCCGAACACCGCGTTTGACCGCCCGTTCCAGCGCATTGAAGAACTCCGCGGTCGTCGCATCGTCGCTGAGGATGTAGAACTGCACATGCACGTAGTCTGTGGCAGAGTCCACCGCCTGCGTCATGGCGGCGATGGTTTGCTCGTAGTTGCCCAGCAGCCGCCCGGAATTCCCGGCCAGCAGCGGCAGCCCGCCGTAAGTGGTGTTCATCTCGACCAACGAATTGAACCATGCCGGGTTGCCTATGCGGGTGTCCGGGCGGTGTTCCTTCGCCGCGACCTCGCGCATGAAGGAGTTTATTTCACTCTGCACCTCGCGGCGCTTGCGCGGAAGCTTGGGGGAGCCGATGAGCAGGAAGACGATGACCCCGACGTAGGGGATCAGGAAGATGGCCAGCAACCAGGCCATGCCCGAGGTCGGCCGGCGATTGCGCGGCACGAATATTATGGCAAGCACACGAATGACCAAATCAATGACCAATAACGCGGCTGCCCACCACCAGGCACCTGTAAACATATTTTCAACTTTCCCCGAATCCCGACAGCATGTTCCTTAGGTACGCTAGCCGATGAGCGTATTGGGGAGAGGCCATTGTTGCGCGACACGGGTCCCGGTCCTCAGTCCAGGGCGGCGGCCTCGTCCTCACGCGGGGAGAGCACCACCGGGTTTTTCTTCCCGTCAAAGGTCTTCACCGGGCGGCGAAGGTCCCACGCGGGCCAGTCCGCGACGCCCCGTGTGGCGAAACACACCCAGATTTCATGCATTGCGCTGGC
The DNA here is from genome assembly GCF_039544305.1 of Paeniglutamicibacter antarcticus. Taxonomy (NCBI): domain Bacteria; kingdom Bacillati; phylum Actinomycetota; class Actinomycetes; order Micrococcales; family Micrococcaceae; genus Paeniglutamicibacter; species Paeniglutamicibacter antarcticus. The sequence goes on along the minus strand of NZ_BAABLK010000015.1, from coordinate 111,791 downwards.
AAGGGAGTGCGGGGCTGTATCTCCGACCAGTGCGATGGCATCCTCGGCGTCCAGGTTGTCAAAGACAAACGGCAGTTCGGTGCCGTGGGCTGCACCGAGCCCGGACACGGGGCTCGGCCAAGCGAACTCGTACACATGGGTGGAGGCCTGGGCATAATGGCGGGCATCGGCAAGCTTGTACATGGGAACCCTCAGCAGCATGTCGGTGGCCAACGCCCCCAGGACCTCTGCGGAGCTTTCGGCAGGACGGTTCCGGGCGAAGAGCTTGTGGGCGTCGCGCGGGACCCCGGCCTTGCGGTGCAACAACCCCAGCTGAATCCCTGTGGGTTTGGCGTCGTATCCCGAGTGGGCCAGCCATAGCCGGGCCTCCGCAGTGGTGGTGCCCATCAGCAGGGGGATCTCCTTGGCGGCACCGGCAAGCAGCGCCTGGAACGGATCGGCAGGGACGAACGGAGCCTTGATCGCCACCGAGTAGGAGGGACCGCCCTCCAGGGGGTTGGAGCCCGGAGCTACCTTCGACTGTGCCCGCACCAGTTCGGCCGGGGAACGGGAACAAAACCCATCCCGCGTGGCCGCGATGCCAAGCTCGGCGGCGATCTTGCGGGTTATTTCTCCGGCATGCTTCACCGGCTGCGCCGCCAGCGGGGCGCTTTGGATAATGGCGCGGGAGACCAAGGACACGGCGCGGGGGTGGGCCAGCAGGGCTGCGACGAGGGATCCTCCGGCGGAATGGCCCATGAGCGTAACCCGCCCGTGGTCCCCGCCAAAGGAGGCGATATTGGCCTTGACCCATTCCAGTGCCGCCATGACATCGGCCAGGCCAAGGTTCAACGGCGCATCCTTGAGCACGGAGAAACCCTCGGCGCCCAGCCGGTAGTTGGCCGCGACGAAGATGACGCCGTCACGGGCGAAGTTGGACCCGTCGTAGCCCGGCAGCGCATTGGATCCATGTTGCAGCGATCCGCCGTGGATCCATAGCAATACCGGTCTCAGCGCGGAGCCGTTCATCGCCGGTGCGAAGATGTTCAGGTTCAGGGACTGCTCCCCGGAAATGATGCGGGTGGGCAGCAACTTTCCCAATGTACCCGGGTAAGGGGCCTGGGCAGAGGTGGGACCGTGCTTGGTGGCGGAAAACGGTGTTCTCCACGAGGCAGGGAGGATGGGAACCGCGAAGCGCTGCTCGCCGACGGGGGCACTGGCATAGGGGATGCCCAGGAAGCGTTCGACGGATCCGGACAGGACGCCTTCCACCGGACCGCTTGGCGTGTCGCGTATCAGCGAGACCCCGGAGGTATCACCAGCAGCGCCCATGATGACCACTTTTCTGTTCCAGCACCAACAATCTTAAAGCCACACTAGCCGCGGTGGGGCCCAAGCGGCAGGGGGAGGAGCCTTTCTTGGTGCTGGAGATCGACACCAACCCCGGAGCGGCACACCGGGTTCCCGATGCAGTTCGGCTTCTCCGGCTGTCGCGGTCCCAAACGGTCCGAGGTGCCCGGCAAGAGGCAGCATCGAGGATGTTTGGCCATGTCACGGATGGGTGTGGGGCAAGACACGCACGTTCAATTGGTGGCCCGACGGGCTGTGGCTGTAGTGTCGTGGGTAGCCAAAGCACCTTTTCTCAAAGGAGCGGCGGTTAGGCCCCCGTGGAGATTCGCCGTCACCACGGGGGCTGCTTAATTTAAATGAGCCATGGTCTGTTCAGCCTTGAATTCCAGGGGTCGTTGCAACGGGCAGGTTTGGCCGGCCGCAGGCAGGCTGTTGCGGGCATGAAAAAGACTCCTGTCCGCCCAGCCTGGGCTGGATGAACAGGAGTCTTTTCGATGGTGCCCTCGAAAGGATTCGAACCTTCGACCTTCCGCTCCGGAGGCGGACGCTCTATCCCCTGAGCTACGAGGGCGTTTGCCGGAAAAGCTATGCGGTTCATGGAACCATATCCGGCTGGGAACGTAGACGAGCTTAGCAGGTGCCAGGTGCGGAACAACAAATTGACCACCGGCCTGTCGCGTCCCGGTACACGAATCCGCGCCCGATGTGTGCGACGTCGCGCCGTCACATCGGCGCCCGCGGTCCGCGGCCCCGGTTATCCTTGGATGGTGACTCCTGAAGAACTCTCCACAGCCATTTCCGTTTGCCTCCGTGCCGCTCTCGACGCGGGGCAGATTTCCGTTGACGTACCCGAGAATGTGCGAGTGGAGCGACCGAAGAGTCGCGACCACGGTGACTGGGCCACCAACATCGCCCTGCAGCTGGGCAAGAAGGCGGGAATGGTCCCGCGCGACTTCGCCCAGGTCCTCGCCACCCGGCTGGCCGAAACCGCCGGGGTCGCCTCGGTGGACATCGCCGGCCCGGGCTTCCTGAACATCACACTCGAGGCCGGCGCCGCAGGCGAACTGGCCAAGACCATTGTGGAGGCCGGCGCCGCATACGGCACCAACCAGACACTGGTAGGACACGAGATCAACATGGAGTTCGTTTCCGCGAACCCCACCGGACCACTGCACATCGGCCACACCCGCTGGGCCGCCTTGGGCGATTCGATTGCCCGCGTGCTGGCGGCCAGCGGTGCGCACGTCACTTCCGAGTACTACATCAACGACGCTGGCAACCAGATGAACATCTTCGCGCTCTCGGTGTACAACCGCCTGCACGGACTGCCGGTCCCCGAGGGTGGCTACCCGGGCGGATATATCAAGGAACTTGCCGACGTGGTGGCCGACGCACACCCGGATATCCGCACACTCACCCAGGACGCCGCGTTGCCGATTGTCCGCCAGGCCGCCTACAAGGCGCAGATGGCTGACATCAAGGAGACGCTGAACGACTTCGGCGTCGAGTTCGACGTCTTCTTCTCCGAGCAGAAACTGCACTCCGCCGGAGCGGTCGCCGATGCCGTGGCCCGCCTGCGCGAACAGGGCCATATCGATGACACCGACGGTGCCGTCTGGCTGCGTACCACCGACTTCGGGGACGACAAGGACCGCGTGCTGATCCGTGCCAACGGGGAACCGACCTACTTCGCCGCGGACGCCGCCTACTACCTGTCCAAGAAGGACCGCGGCTTCACCGAGAAGATCTACCTGCTCGGTGCCGACCACCACGGTTACGTCAAGCGCCTGCAGGCCATCGCCGCCTGTGCCGGGGATGACGCAAATCTGAACATCGAGGTGCTGATCGGCCAGCTGATCTCCGTGAACGGAGCCCGGTTGTCCAAGCGCGCCGGAAACATCATCGAGCTGCGCGACTTGATCAACTGGCTCGGCGCCGACGCGCTGCGTTACTCGCTGGGCCGCTACCCGGCGGATTCGCCGATGACCATCGACCCGGAACAGCTCAAGAAGAACACCAATGACAACCCGGTGTTCTACGTCCAGTACGCCCACGCCCGCTCGCGTGCCGCCTCGCGCAACGCGGCGGAAAAGGGTGTCACGCGCGACGGCTTCGACGCCGCGCTGCTGGTGCACGAAACCGAAAATGACCTGCTGGCCGCCCTGGGCCAGTTCCCCTCGGTTGTCGCCCAGGCAGCCACCCATCGCGAACCCCACCGCGTGGCCCGCCACCTCGAAACGCTCGCAGGGGCCTATCATTCCTGGTACGCGGCCTGCCGCGTGACCCCGGTTGGCGAGGGCACCATCGAACCCATCCACTCGACCCGCTTGTGGCTCAACGACGCCACCACACAGGTCCTGGCCAACGGCCTTGACCTGCTGGGTGTCTCAGCACCGGAAAAGATGTAAGGAACCCCTTGGCTATTTCACCTCTCGCGCCGGCCTGGCTTTCATACCCCGCCGACGTCAATGAACTGCGCCCGATCCAATGGGCGGCCGGCGTCGCCCGGTCCGGATCCGGTGAACTTGCCGTCCAGGGCATCGAGGTTTCGACGCTGGCACAGGAATTCGGCACCCCGCTGTTCGTGCTGGACGAGGACGACTTCCGTGCCCGCGCCCGAGGCTTCAAGCACGCCTTCGACGAAGCGTTCAAGGACCTGTGCGGCGGGGTCGATGTCTACTACGCCGGCAAGGCGTTCCTGAGCACCGAGGTGGCCCGCTGGGTCACCGCCGAGGGTTTGCGCCTGGACACTAGCTCCGGAGGGGAAATGGCGGTGGCCCGCGTCGCGGGGGTCCCGGCAGCCAACCTCTCGCTGCACGGGAACAACAAGTCGGTCACCGAGATCCGCACCGCGCTTGAAGCCGAAATCGGCCGCATCGTCGTGGATTCCCTTGACGAGCTCGAGCGCGTTGCCCAGATCGCCAAGGTCACCGGCAAGCGTGCCAACGTGATGCTGCGCCTGACCCCCGGGGTGCACGCCAGCACCCACGAGTTCATTGCCACCGCGCACGAGGACCAGAAGTTCGGCCTCTCGATGATCCCGGTCGGCGAGGAAGATTCCCCGGCCGAGGCCGCTGTCGCCTATGCGTTGGGCAACGCGGAACTGAACCTGCTGGGACTGCATGCGCACATCGGATCGCAGATCTTCGAGGCGGAGGGCTTTGCCCTGGCAGCACAGAAGATGATGGGCTTCCTGGCCCGGATCAAGGCGGTCCACGGCGTTGAACTTCCCGAACTCGACTTGGGCGGAGGCTACGGCATTGCCTACACCGAGGCCGACACCCCGCGCGAGCCGACGGAACTGGCCGCGGCCATGGCCTACGTGGTGAAGGCCACCGCCGCCGAACTGGGCATCGGGATCCCGCGGATCTCCATCGAACCCGGACGCGCGATCGCCGGGCCCTCGACCTTCACCCTCTACGAGACCGGGGTGCGCAAATCCGTCCAAGTGGAAACCCCCGAGGGCACCCTGGAACCACGGCGCTACGTTTCGGTGGACGGCGGGATGAGCGACAATGCCCGCCCGGTGCTCTACGACGCGGACTACACGGCGGTGCTGGCCTCGCGTGTGACGGAAAGTGAACCGATTGTTTCCCGCGTGGTTGGCAAACACTGTGAATCCGGTGACATAGTCGTACGGGACGTTTACCTGCCCGAGGATGTCGCCGCCGGCGACCTGCTGGCGGTACCCGGCACCGGGGCGTATTGCTGGGCATTGTCCAGCAACTACAACTACTTGGGCCGACCCGGCGTGGTGGCGGTGCGCGAGGGCGTCGCCCGCGCCATTATCCGTAGGGAAACCGAAGCCGATCTGTTGGCCCGCGACTTGGGAGCATAGTACATACGTGAAGACATTGAAGGTGGCCCTGCTGGGCTGCGGCAACGTGGGAGCCCAAGTGGCCCGCATCCTCCTTACCGACGCGGAGGTGCTGGCCGACCGGGCCGGTGCCACCCTTGAACTGACCGGCATCGCCGTGCGCAACATCGGTGCCAAGCGCGATGTCGAGGTTCCCGCCGATTTGTTCACCACCGACGCCGAGGCGCTGATCGATGAGTCCGACATCGTCATCGAGCTGCTCGGCGGCATGGAACCGGCAAGTTCCTTGATCCGCCGGGCGCTTTCGCGCGGGGCCTCGGTCATCACCGGGAACAAGGCACTGCTCGCCGCCCAAGGCGGGGAGCTGAACGCCTTGGCGTTTGAAAACAATGCACAATTGCGCTATGAAGCTGCCGTCGCCGGAGCCATCCCGATCCTGCGCCCGATCATGGACTCGCTTTCCGGGGACAAGATCACCAAGGTCATGGGCATCGTCAACGGCACCACCAACTTCATCCTCGACGCGATGGATTCCACCGGCGCGCAGTTCGACGACGTTCTCAAAGAAGCACAGGACCTTGGCTACGCCGAGGCGGACCCGACGGCCGACGTCGGGGGACACGACGCCGCGTCCAAGGCCGCGATCCTCGCCTCGTTGGCCTTCCACACCGACTTCGCCTTCGAAGACGTGCACTGCGAAGGCATCACCAAGATCACTGCCGCGGATGTGGCTGCGGCCAAGGACGCAGGCATGGTCATCAAGCTGCTGGCCATCGCCGAGCGGTCCGAGGCGGGCATCGGGGTGCGAGTTCACCCCACGTTGCTGCGTCGCACCCACCCGCTTGCCGCCGTCCACGGTGCCTTCAACGCCGTCTTCGTCGAGGCAGAGAACGCCGGGGAACTGATGTTCTACGGCGCCGGCGCAGGGGGAGCGCCCACGGCCTCGGCCGTCATGGGAGACACTGTCGCGGTGGCCCGTCGCATGGCCTCCGGCGGCCCGCTGCCGGCGATCTCCGCGCAGCAGCCGGTCAAGGTCATGGACTTCTGTGACATCACCACCAGCTACTGGATCGGCCTGGAAGTCAACGACGAGCCCGGCGTGCTGGCATCGATTGCGCAGATCTTCGCCAGCAATGGGGTTTCCATCGAGACGCTGCGCCAGGACTCGAACCCGGAATCCAACGCAGGCACCGCTGAGCTGCTCCTAGTCACCCACCGTTCCACCGAAAAGGCGCTTGCCGCCACCTTGGCAGCCGTCGCCGATCTGGCCGCCATCAAAGAAGTAACATCCGTTTTGCGAGTTGAAGGAAACTAAGTGGCCCACCAGTGGCGCGGAGTCATCCGCGAATATGCCCAACGCCTGCCCGTCGATGAAAACACCCGGATCATCACCCTGGGCGAGGGCGGCACCCCGTTGGTGTTCGCCCCGGCACTGAGCGAACTCACCGGCTCCGAGGTCTACCTCAAGGTCGAAGGCATGAACCCGACAGGATCCTTCAAGGACCGCGGGATGACCATGGCCATGACAGCAGCGGTCGCAGCCGGGGCCAAGGCAGTGGTGTGCGCCTCCACCGGAAACACCTCGGCCTCCGCCGCCGCCTACGCTACCTCGGCCGGACTCACCTGTGCGGTGCTGGTTCCGGACGGCAAGATCTCCATGGGCAAGCTCTCCCAGGCGATCGCCCACGGAGCACAGTTGCTGCAGGTGGACGGCAACTTCGACAACTGCCTGGAGGTCGCCCGCAAGCTCAGCGAAAACTACCCGGTGTTCCTGGTGAACTCGGTGAACCCGGCACGCATCGAAGGCCAGAAGACCGGAGCCTTCGAGGTCGTCGACTCCTTGGGCGACGCCCCCGACTACCACGTGCTGCCGGTGGGCAACGCGGGGAACATCACCGCCTACTGGAAGGGTTACAAGGAGTACGCCTCGGAGTACACCAACCAGGGAGGCCAGGTGCTGGCCCCGGTGTCCACCAAGACCCCGATCATGTGGGGCTTCCAGGCAGCCGGAGCGGCACCGATCGTGCTGGGCCACCCGGTGACCGAACCGGACACCATCGCCACCGCCATCCGCATCGGCAACCCGGCTTCGTGGATGCAGGCCGAAGAAGCCCGCGATGACTCCGGGGGAATCATCGATTCGGTGACGGATGCCGAAATTTTGAACGCCCATCGGTGGCTCTCCGCCCGCGAGGGCGTCTTCGTGGAACCAGGATCCGCCGCAGGCGTTGCCGGACTGATCAAGCACCACGCGGCGGGCAATGTGCCGACGGGCAAGAAGATCGTCATCACCGTCACCGGCCACGGACTGAAGGACCCGGACTGGGCGCTGAAGACCGAGGACGGTACCGCGGTGACCCCGACCAAGGTCGGGTTCGACGTCGTGTCGGTGGCCTCGGCCCTCGGCCTGGCCTAGTCCCGGATTACCAAAGCAAGGGAAACCAGCACTTCATGGCACAGATCCAAGTTGGACAGTCCATTGCCGTGCACGTGCCGGCCACCAGCGCGAACCTGGGTCCCGGGTTCGACGTGCTGGGCCTGGCGCTCTCGGTGTGCGACACCCTGGTGGCTCACACCGTGGCGGCGCCGGGGGTTGAAGTAATCGTCACCGGCGAGGGCGCCGAATCGCTGCCCACTAACGAGACGCACCTGATCGCCAAGACCATCTTGGAGCGCTGGGCCGAACTGGGCTTTGAGCCGTGCGGCCTTCGCCTGGAGGCCACCAACAACATCCCGCATGGCCGAGGGATGGGATCCAGCGCCGCGGCCATGGTCAGTGCGTTGGCCATGGCCAACGCACTGCTGCCGGCCGTCTCGCAAGTCGGGACCGAAGAGATCTTCCAGGACGCTTCGCGCTGGGAGGGCCACCCGGACAACGTCGCCCCTGCCGTTTACGGTGGGCTGACGCTCTCTTGGACCACCGACGCCGGCTACGGCACGGTGCAAGGGGTGCTGCACCCGGACATCGTCCCGGTCATCGCGATCCCCGACATCGAGCTGTCCACGGCAACTGCCCGCGGGTTGCTGCCCGCCACCGTGGGGCACGCAGTGGCCGCGGCCAACGGGGGACGGGTCGGGTTGCTGATCCATGCGCTCGCGCATGATCCGGCGTCACTGTTGGTGGGTACGGAGGACTTCTTGCACCAGTCCTTCCGCGCCCCGGCCATGGAGCAGAGCTCATTGCTCATTGCGCAGCTGCGTGCCGAAGGCCACGCGGCAGTGATTTCCGGTGCGGGCCCCACGGTGCTGGTGCTTTGCGACGGAGAATCCCGCGCGCAGGAGGCCTCCGAAGCGATTTCCGCCTTTGCCTCAAGGAACCCGAACCCCGTTTGGCGTGTCCGGATTGAATCCGTGCCGCCAACGGGTGTTAGAGTAGAACTGCTCTAGCACCCGCCTGAAAAGAACCATCCGGATTTCATTGGATGTTTCATTGCGTTTAGTGCAGCCATCAATTCCTTCCTTCGCCACGGCGAGCGGATCTTTGGGAATTCGATCACCACAAACCGTTTTCGCTAGGCGAGCAGGCACACCCACATCATCCGATTGAACCCGCCAACACCGTTGGTGATTCAATCCCCTGGTGTTTCTCACGATCGACCGACGCACTGGCCGCCTGACACGCGGCGGTGCATGGCCGAACCTTTTTCCGCATCTGACGCGGTAACAAGGGGCAGTTAAAAGTTGCGGATCTCTCTGATGCGATCCGCCCGACGAGGGGAAGGAACCTTCGTGACCGAAACCACCAGCCTGAATGCAGGCGTGGAAGAAGACAGCGCATCCAAGGGCGGCGGACTTGCCGGCCTGAAACTTGCTCAACTGCAGGTGCTTGCGTCCCAGCTGGGTATCACCGGCGGTTCGCGGATGCGGAAAAACGATCTTGTCACCGCGATCTCCAACCACCAACGCGGTGGTTCGGTAGCCGACCGTGACGCAAAGGCAGAGTCGAAGTCCGAGGCCAAGGCCCCGGCAAAGACCGAGGGCAAGGCGTCTGCTAAGACCGCAGCCAAAGCCCCGGTAAAGACCGAGGCCAAGGCACCGGCAAAGGCGGCGAAGAAGCCTGTCCAGGCTGACTCCGAGAACGAAGCGGTCCCGGCCGCCGAGGCAAAGACCGACGCACCCCCGGTTCGTCGTACCCGTAGCCGTCGCGCCGATTCCAGCGGAACCGCGTCCCCGGCGACCGAGAGCGCGCCTGCCCGGGCCGCCGAGCAGCCAGCCACCGAATCCGCCGATTCCACCGCACCGGAGACGAAGTCGGCCGCAGCCCAGGGCACCGAGTCGCAGGATGCCACGGAGCGTCCGACTCGCCGCAATACCCGCAACCGCCGCGCCGAGTCCACCGGAACGACCTCCACCGAAGCCCCTGCCGAAGCCGCACCGGCTTCCGAGCAGGCATCGGAGGAGTCATCGGACTCGAACCAGGACAACAACGAATCCCGTAACGACCGCGGTGATCGCAACGACCGCAGCGAACGCAACCGCAACCGTAGGGACCGCAACCGCAACCGTCGCGAGAACAACAACGACTCCGAGCACGGTGAGAACACCGAATCCCCGGAGGACAAGTCCGGCGAGTCGAAGTCGCATGACTCCAAGTCGCAAGATGTAAAGTCCAACGACTCCAAGTCCAGTGATCGCTCGAAGGACTCGAAGTCCAACGAGAGTTCAGAGGACAGGGCAACCAACCGCCGCGAGCGCAACCGTGAACGCAACGAGCGCAACCGTGAACGCAACCGCGACCGCAATGAGCGCGGAAACGATCGCAACGAGCGCGGAAACGATCGCAATGACCGCGGAAACGACCGCAATGACCGCGGAAACGACCGCAATGACCGGAACGATCGCGGCAACCGCAGCAACCGCCGAGGCCGCAACCAGCCCGATGTCGATGACACCGAGTTCAACGATTCGGACGTTTTGCTGCCGGTTGCGGGCATCCTGGACGTGTTGGACAACTACGCCTTCATCCGCACCTCCGGCTACCTCGCCGGCCCGTCGGACGTGTACGTCACGCTGAACCAGGTCAAGAAGTACAACCTGCGCAAGGGCGACGCCGTGGTTGGTGCCATCCGTGCACCGCGCGAGAACGAGAACGCCAGCTCGCGTGCCAAGTTCAACGCGCTGGTCAAGCTCACCGCGATCAACGGCAAGCCTGCCGAGGAGAACACCAACCGCGTTGACTTCTCCAAGCTGGTCCCGCTGTACCCGACCGAACGCCTGCGCCTGGAAACCGACCAGAAGCTCATCGGCCCCCGCGTCATCGACTTGGTTGCCCCGATCGGCAAGGGCCAGCGCGGCCTGATCGTTTCCCCGCCCAAGGCCGGCAAGACGCTGATCCTGCAGTCGATCGCGAACGCCATCACCGTCAACAACCCTGAGGTCCACCTCATGATGGTTCTTGTCGACGAGCGTCCCGAAGAAGTCACTGACATGCAGCGCACCGTCAAGGGCGAGGTCATTGCCTCGACCTTCGACCGCCCGGCAGATGACCACACCACCGTCGCCGAGCTCGCCATCGAGCGCGCCAAGCGCCTGGTGGAAATGGGTATGGACGTCGTGGTCCTGCTGGACTCGATGACCCGCCTGGGCCGCGCATACAACCTGGCGGCCCCGGCCTCGGGACGTATCCTCTCCGGCGGTGTCGATTCCTCGGCACTGTACCCGCCCAAGCGCTTCTTCGGTGCTGCCCGCAACATCGAAAACGGCGGCTCGCTGACCATCCTTGCCACCGCTCTGGTAGAGACCGGCTCCAAGATGGATGAAGTCATCTTCGAGGAGTTCAAGGGCACCGGCAACATGGAACTGCGCCTGTCCCGCAAACTTGCCGACAAGCGCATCTTCCCCGCGGTCGATGTCAACGAATCCGGCACCCGCCGCGAAGAGAAGCTGGTTTCCCCCGAGGAAATCAAGATCATGTGGCGCCTGCGTCGCGTGCTCTCGGGGCTCGATACCCAGCAGGCGCTGGAAACTCTGACCGGAAAGATCCGTGAGACCGCCTCGAATGCCGAGTTCCTGATGGTCATCAACAAGACCACGCTGGCCTCCAAGCTCGACGCCTAGCTGCGTTTCACGCCCAGTTTCACCGCACCCGGTCATCCGGTACGCGGTGAAACTGGGCGTTGGTCGTTAACCCCGTCAATGCATTTCGTTCCCTACACTGGGAACCAGTCGTAGTGAAAGAAGTTGAAAGCATGTTTGAGTCCGTACAGGTCCTGCTCGATGAGCACGCCGCCCTCCAGGCCCGTCTCTCTGATCCCGCCGTCTACCAGGACCAGGCGATGGCCCGCAAGCTTGGCCGCCGCTCGGCGGAGCTCAACGGAATCGTCGAGGCCCACAAGCGCTGGAAGCAGTCCTCCGAGGACCTCGAGGCCGCCCGCGAGATGGCAGACGAGGACCCGGACTTCGCCGAGGAAGTCGTCCAGCTCGAGAAGACCCTGCCCATCCTGGAGGAGAAGCTCACCCGCCTGCTGATCCCGCGCGACCCCAACGACTCGCGCGACGTGATACTCGAGGTCAAGGGCGGGGAAGGCGGAGACGAGGCGGCACTGTTCGCGGCGGACCTGTTGCGCATGTACACCCGCTATGCGGAGCACATGGGTTGGAAGACCGAGTTGCTCTCCTTCAACGAGTCGGACCTCGGCGGCTACAAGGACGCGCAGATGGCCATCAAGGGCAAGTCGAACGACCCGGCGCAGGGCGTCTACGCGCACCTGAAGTTCGAGGGCGGGGTGCACCGCGTCCAGCGCGTGCCCGTCACCGAGTCCCAGGGCCGCATCCACACCTCGGCGGCCGGCGTGCTGGTGCTGCCGGAGGTCGATGAGCCAGAGGAAGTGGACATCCACGCCAACGACCTCAAGGTCGACGTGTACCGTTCCTCGGGCCCGGGCGGGCAGTCCGTGAACACCACCGACTCCGCGGTGCGCCTGACCCACATCCCCACGGGCATCGTGGTGGCCATGCAGAACGAGAAGTCGCAGATCCAGAACCGCGAGGCCGCCATGCGCGTGCTGCGCTCACGCCTGCTGGCCCACCAGCAGGAAATCATCGACGCGGAGAACTCCGACATCCGCAAGTCCCAGGTGCGCACCATGGACCGCTCCGAGCGCATCCGCACCTACAACTACCCGGAAAACCGGATCGCGGACCACCGCACCGGGTACAAGGCCTACAACCTTGACCACGTGATGAACGGCGAGCTGGAACCGCTGATCAACTCCTGCATCGAAATGGATGAGCAGGACCGCCTGAACGCCATTGGCGGAGACAAGGACAAGTAACCTTGGTGACGCAGCCGCGAACCGGCACGCCGCTGGCCCAGGCGCTTCACACGGCGCAGCTTACGCTTGCAGCAGCCGGCGTTCCCTCCCCGCGGGTGGACGCCGAGTTGCTGGCGGTCCATGTCCTGGGCATCTCCCGCGGCGAGCTGGCCACCTCGGTGATGCTCGATGCTACCTTCGCGGATACGCAGGCCGCACGGTTCGCTGAGCTCGTCGCCAAGCGGGCCACCCGCCTGCCGCTGCAGCACCTGACCGGGGTCGCGCATTTCCGGTACCTGGAACTGGCCGTGGGCCCTGGGGTGTTCGTGCCGCGGCCGGAAACCGAGACGGTGGTCCAACATGCCATCGACGCCGCAGCTGGCATCGAGCACCCGGTCATGGTCGATCTGGGCACCGGCTCCGGTGCCATCGCCGGATCGCTTGCCCACGAGGTGCCCCACGCCAAGGTCTACGCCGTGGAACTTTCCGATCAGGCCTACCCCTACGCCAAACGCAACCTCGAGCCCCTGGGCGTTGAACTGGTGAAGGGAGACCTGAGGGACGCCTTCGGACAGCTGGATTCAAGGTGCGACGTGGTGGCGTCCAACCCGCCCTACATCCCCGCCAACGCGGTGCCGCGCGAACCCGAGGCCCGGGATCACGATCCGCACATGGCGTTGTACGGGGGAGGTGCGGACGGCATGGTCCTGCCCAATGCCGCACAATCCACCGCGGCACGGCTGCTGCGCCCCGGAGGCTACTTCATCATGGAACACGCCGAGGTCCAGGCCGAGGCGATTGCGGCGATGTTTGCCGCCTCCGGCGCCTGGGACCAGGTGTGCACCCACCAAGACCTGAACGGCAGGAACCGGGCAACCAGCGGCATCCGACGCTAGCCACCCACGAACCATGGAAGAATGACACACGTGACTTCACGTTTTGATGCCCGCGATCCCCAGGAACTTGAGGCTGGTCTTGAGGCTGCACGCGCCGCCCTGGCCCAAAGCCGCTGCGTGGTGATGCCCACCGACACCGTCTACGGCATTGCCGCCGACGCGTTTTCGTCCCAGGCCGTGGCGACCCTGCTTGCCGCCAAGGGGCGCGGCCGCTCCATGCCGCCACCGGTGCTGATCGCGCAGGCATCGACGCTCGACGGTTTGGCAGTGGATGTTCCCGCCGGCGCACGCAAGCTCGCCGACGAATTCTGGCCCGGGGCGCTGACCCTGATCCTGCACGCCCAGCCGTCCCTGGCCTGGGACCTGGGGGAGACCCGCGGCACCGTTGCGTTACGTGTTCCCGATGACGAAGTCGCCCGCGCGTTGCTGCGCGCCACCGGACCGCTTGCGGTTTCCTCGGCGAACCGCACCGGCACCCCGGCCGGGGCAACAGCCGCCGCCGCGTTCGAGCAGCTCGGTGAGACCGTGGAGGTCTACCTCGAGGACGGGGCGCGCCCGGTATCCGGTGAGGCACTGAGCTCCACCATCATCGACTGCACCTTGGACCCGCCGCGCATTGTACGTGTCGGCGCGTTGTCCCTCGAAGCACTTCGTGCCGTCATCCCGGAGCTGCTCGACAGCCACGGCCAGGCCGATCCGTCGATCACCGCCGATTCCACCGCGGATTCGCTCCTGGACGGCAGTGGCCCTGACGGACCCGTTGCCGAAACGGACCGGAGCCCCGGCAACGACGGAACCGAGTTCGGTGCACCGGAAACGGATATCGTCCACGAATCCGGTTCCGATCTGCCAATGACGATCAACACCGATGCCCAAGGCACCGACGTCCAAGACACCGACGGCCAAGACGGCGACGGACCAGGGGAGTCCGCCCGGGCGTCATGAGTAGCTACCTCCTGCTGATCGGGGTCACGTTCATGACCTCGTATCTGCTCACTCCGTTGCTCCGGGTCCTGGGCGTGTACCTCATGCCCCCGACCCCTGTGCGCGCCAGGGACTTCCACCGCACACCCACGCCCAAGCTCGGCGGGGTCGCCATCATCGGCGCCCTGTACCTGGGGGTCTCGTTGGCCTGGCAGATCCCGTTCTTCTCAGGGATCTTCAGGTCGCCCGAACCCATAAAGGGCGTATTGATCGCCCTGGGCATCATCTTGGTGATGGGGGTTCTGGATGACCTGATCGATTTGAAGTGGTGGATCAAGCTCATTGGCCAGATCGCCGTCGGGCTGGTCATCGTCTCGCACGGGATCTTGCTCAAGGCGCTGCCGGTGGGCACGCTGCACTTCGATTCCACGGTGCTCCAGGTCATCGTGACGGTGCTGATCATCGTGGGCACGATGAACGCGATCAACTTCGTCGACGGACTGGACGGCCTGGCTGCGGGAATATCGGCCATCGGGGCCGCAACCTTCTTTGTATACAGCTACCTGCTGACCACCCGCGTCAGTGCCGAGGACTACGCCAACTTCTCTGCGCTGCTCTGCGCCGTGCTGCTCGGTGCCACGCTCGGCTTCCTGCCGCATAACTTCCAGCCCGCATCCATCTTCATGGGTGAGACCGGGGTGCTGGCCATCGGGCTGCTATTCGCTGTGGCGACGCTCGCGGTCACCGGGGACGTGCTGGGGGACGACGCCTTCCGTTTCCGCAACGTCCCGGCCTTCATGCCGGTGATCCTGCCGGTCGCCGTGATCGTGCTGCCCTACCTTGACCTGTTGATGTCGGTGATCAGGCGGACGGCCAAGTTCAAGTCCCCGTTCAGCGCCGACCGCGGGCACATCCACCACCGGCTGGTGGACCTCGGGCACAGCCCGCGGGCAGTGGTCCTCATCTTGTACCTCTGGGCGCTGCTGATTGCCTCGGGGGTCGTTGTCATCTCCTTGGCCAACCGAGCGATCGCCATCCCGCTCTATGTTGCGGCCTTCATTTGCGTGACGTTGCTCACCTGGTGGCCGTGGGTTGGCAAGCTCCGCGAGAAGAGTACCCAGCCCTCCGGGGAATAGTCTCCGGCTTGGTCGGTTTATTGTCCGGGCAACGGGTCGAGCCACTCTTCTATCTCGTGTAGAATTCGAGAGTCCGCTTCACCGCGGAGCACCCCCCTAAGCAATCTCCATGTCGTGCATGTGCCGGTTCAAAACAGGCGCTGCTGTATACAAGGGAACTGGAACACATGACCAAGCCGGAACGCGGTTCCAAGGCCGATGGTGCGCTGGTCGCATCCTCGGCTCCGCGTTCCCCGTGGCTGGGGATCCTCAAGACCTGCCTCGCCTACACCGTTGGTGTTGGCTTGGTGGCCTGCCTTGTTGCGTGGCCCGTGTTCGGCGCAACTGAAGCGGGCTCGCTCGCCTTTGGGTGCGCGCTGATCGTCGTGTTCTTCGGTGTCAGCCTGCTGGTCGCCGAATGGGCGGGGCGCTATCACAGCTCCTGGGCCATTCCGGCGTTCTTGTTCATGTACGTTGCCAAGCTCGTCGCCATGGCGTTGCTTGTCATCTTCTCCGGTCTGCCTCACTGGGTCCTGGTTCCCTACTTCATGTGGGGTGCCCTGGGGTCCTTGGTTCTTTGGCAAGCGGGGGAGATCCGCGCTTTTTCGAAGGCAAGGCTTCCCATTTTCAACACCGAGGAACCTTCGTCCCCGGCTTCGGCCGGAGGCGGGAATGGACAACCCTGAAACCGCACCCGGACAGGGGCCTAATCCGGCCCCCGCCCGAGAGTATGTCAACTACGCAATTGGCGGGCTCATAGCGTGGGGTTTGATAGGGTGGGGTCTGGATCTTTTGCTGGACACCCGCTGGATTGCTTTCCTCGGTGCGCTGCTAGGCGCAACTGCAGGATTGTTTCTGGCTCGCCACCATGTGCGGCATCGACGCCGCGGGTTTCCGCCACACGATGAGATCGACCATTAGAACTTCACACGGTGTGCGGTGCACTGCGCCGAAACACCGAATTTGCCCCACGACCGAAACTGCAGAGAGGACAGCGCGTTGACCGCGTTTGCGCTTCCGACGGCCACAGAACCATATATCCCGCCGTCGATATCCGACACCCACCTTCCTGAGGTGCTGCCCTGGTTAGCCGAGTACGGTACCGGTTTCGGCAAGCAGATGATCATGATCATCCTTTCGGTCATTTTGATCGTGTGGTTCTTCAAGGCCGCCATCAAGAATCCGAAGCTTGTTCCAGGCAAGACACAGTTCCTGGCCGAAAGTGCCTACGGCTTCGTCCGCAACGGCATCGGCCGCGACATCATCGGCGAAAAGAACTTCCGCCCATGGGTCCCGCTGCTGTTCGCCACCTTCTTCTTCGTGTTGCTGAACAACCTGTTCGGGGCTATCCCGTTCCTTCAGCTTCCTTCCTTCTCCCACGCGGGCTCCGCCTATGCCATGGCGCTCATCATCTATGGCACCTGGATCGCAGTCGGCGTGAAGAACCACGGCATCCGCTACTTCAAGCTGGCCGTTGTCCCCTCGGGCGTCCCTGGTTGGATCATGCCGCTGATGGTGCCGTTGGAGATCATTTCCAACTTCATCGTCCGCCCGTTGACCCACTCCTTGCGTCTGATGGCCACCATGCTTGCCGGCCACATGATCGTGATGCTTGCGGCAACCGGTGCACGCCACCTGATCGTGGTCCAGGATTCCCTGGCCATGAACGGTGTCGGCGTCCTGGTGATCGTCGGCTCGGTGGCAATGTACTTCCTTGAACTCTTGATCATGGTCCTGCAGGCGTTTGTCTTCGCCCTGCTGACCGCCATCTACATCCAGGGTGCCCTGGATGCAGACGCCCACTAAATAAGGGCCCGCTAGACCAGCAACACAGTTTTCCCCTTCAACAGGGAATGACCTCACAACCTGCCGACAAAGGGTCGGTATCTTGAAAGGAACGAAATGGAACTCCACGGCTCCCTTAACATGATCGGCTACGGCCTGGCAGCTATCGGCTCCGCCATCGGCGTGGGCATGATCTTCGCCGCCTACATCAATGGCGTAGCTCGTCAGCCGGAAGCACAGCGCATCCTGCAGCCCATCGCTCTGTTGGGCTTCGCCCTGACCGAAGCCCTTGCCATCCTGGGCTTGGTCTTCGCCTTCGTCATCGGCGCCTAGTTCCCTTTGGTGGTGGCCCTGCCACTGTCGCAGGCGCCATTGCAATTTGGAACTTAAGAGATAAGGAAGAGTGAGAATGATCAGCAACGAATTGATCCTCGCTGCAGATGCGGCCGCAAACCCGCTGCTTCCGAACCCGTGGGAAATTCTTGTCACCGCCGCAGGCTTTGCTGTCCTGCTGTTCTTGGTGGTCAAGTACATTGCCCCGGCATTCGAGAAGTCCTACCAGGACCGTGTCACGGCCATCGAGGGTGGACTTGAAAAGGCAGAAGCCGCACAGGCCGAAGCCACCGCCGTCCTGGAGCAGTACAAGGCCCAGCTGCTGGAAGCACGCACCGAAGCCAACCGCATCCGCGAGGACGCGCGAGAAGAAGGTGCCCTGATTCTTGCGGAACTCAAGACCAAGGCAGCGGACGAGTCGGCTCGGATCACCGAGCAGGCCCACCGCGCGATCGAAGCCGAGCGCATCGCAGCAGTTACCTCGCTGCGCAGCGAAGTCGGCACCCTAGCAACCTCGTTGGCTAGCAAGATCGTCGATGACGCTCTTGAGAATGACGAGCGTGCAGCTCGCGTGGTCGATACGTTCCTGGCCGATCTGGAAAACCAGCAGAACGCGGGTGCATCGAACTAATGGCAAGTGTATCGAGCGAGTCTCTGTCCGCGGCACTGACGTCGTTGGAAACCAAGCTTGCACATGCGTCCTTGGAATTGTCCGAAGAGCTGTTCGCGGCCCTCGGGGTCTTGGACAGCAACGCCGGCCTGCGTCGCGCACTGACTGATCCAGCCCGTTCGGCCCAAGACAAGGCCGGGATTGTTGCCCAGCTGCTGCGCGGAAAGATTTCGGCCCAGGCCGAAGCCACCGTTGCGGACCTGGCCTCCTCGCGCTGGAGCTCGGCACGAGACATTGGCGATGCACTGGAGATCCTGGCGGCAACTGCCGCCATCGCGGTCGCCGAGCGTCTTGACGGTTCCGCCGGCCTGGAGAGGCTCGAAGAAGACCTCTTCGCGTTCATCCGTGTTGTGGGTTCCAGTCACGATCTGCAGCGTGCCCTTGATGATGCGCAGGCAGCGACCCAAGCGAAGACCGCCCTGGCGCTCAAGCTTGTGCCGACTGCCGGTGCGGCATCTGCACTGCTGATCCGCCAGGCCGTCGCTTCGCCGCGCGGGCTCAAGCCCGTGGCATTGGTGGAGCGCTTCGTGGAATTGGTGGCAAAGCGTCAGGAACGTTGGATCGCCCAGGTGAGCGTCACTCGTGAGCTCACCGATGAGCAGTTTACGCGCCTGCAGGCAGGCCTGAACAACCTTTACGGCCGGGCACTGAACATCAACGTGGCCATTGACCCGGCACTCGTCGGCGGAATCCGCGTGAAGGTGGGCGATGAGGTTGTTGATGCAACCATCGCCACCCGCGTCTCGGATCTGCGCCGCAGGTTGGCAGGCTAGGCAGACGCCTTTACGGGTCTGCCTTGCCAGCCAGTCACCATAGACTGAATCAAATTTCGGTTGCCGCACACACAGTGTGCGTGGCAATCACAACTTAGGAGAGCAGGGACTGCAGATGGCCGATTTGACCATCAACGCCGACGACGTCCGCCATGCCTTGAATGAGTTCGCAGCGTCCTACGAACCGGGCAAAGCTGAGCGCACCGAGGTCGGCCGCGTAACCACGGCAAGTGACGGTATCGCCAAGGTGGAGGGTCTTCCCTCCGTCATGGCAAATGAGCTGCTTCGCTTCGAAGACGGCACCCTGGGCCTGGCCCAGAACCTTGACACCCGCGATATCGGTGTCGTCGTCTTGGGCGACTTCACCGGCATCGCCGAAGGCCAGCGTGTCGAGCGCACCGGCGAGATTCTCTCGGTTCCGGTGGGCGACGCCTTCCTGGGTCGCGTAGTTGACCCGCTGGGCGAGCCGATCGATGACCTGGGACCCATCGCGTCCACCGGTCGTCGCGCACTGGAGACCCAGGCCCCGGGGGTAACGCAGCGCAAGTCGGTTCACGAACCGCTGCAGACCGGCATGAAGGCCATCGACGCGATGATCCCGATCGGCCGTGGCCAGCGTCAGCTGATCATTGGCGACCGCCAGACCGGCAAGACCGCCTTGGCCGTGGATGCCATCATCAACCAGAAGGCCAACTGGGCTTCGGGGGACACCAACAAGCAGGTCCGCTGCATCTACGTGGCAATCGGTCAGAAGGCTTCGACCATTGCCGCAGTGCGCCAGACCCTTGAGGAGAACGGGGCGTTGGAGTACACGACCATCGTTGCTTCCCCGGCCTCTGACCCGGCTGGTTTCAAGTACTTGGCACCGTACGCCGGCTCGGCCATCGGGCAGCAGTGGATGTACGACGGCAAGCATGTCCTGATCGTCTTTGACGATCTTTCCAAGCAGGCCGAAGCGTACCGCGCCGTGTCGCTGTTGTTGCGTCGTCCGCCGGGACGCGAAGCCTACCCGGGCGACGTGTTCTACCTGCACTCCCGCCTGCTCGAGCGTTGTGCAAAGCTCTCCGACGAGCTCGGTGCCGGTTCGATGACCGGTCTTCCGATCATTGAAACCAAGGCAAATGACGTATCGGCCTTCATCCCGACCAACGTCATTTCCATTACCGACGGCCAGATCTTCTTGCAGTCGGACCTCTTCAACGCCAACCAGCGTCCAGCAGTGGACGTGGGTGTTTCGGTGTCCCGCGTTGGCGGTTCGGCACAGATCAAGGCCATGAAGAAGGTTGCCGGTACGTTGAAGCTGGAATTGGCCCAGTACCGCGACATGCAGGCCTTCGCCATGTTTGCCTCGGACCTGGATGCTGCTTCCAAGCAGCAGCTGACCCGTGGTGCACGCCTGATGGAACTGCTCAAGCAGGGCCAGTACGCACCGTTCCCCATCGAAGACCAGGTTGTCTCCGTCTGGGCCGGTACCAAGGGCTACCTCGACGATGTCCCTGTTGAAGACGTTCGCCGCTTCGAAACCGACTTCCTGGCTCACCTTCGCCACCGCACGAACGTGCTCACGGTGATTGCGGAGACCGGCAAGCTCGAGGACGAGACCGTTGAATCGCTTAAGACGGAGATCGTCTCCTTCAAGGAGGGCTTCTTCGGTGAAGGCGACGACGGACTCGTCGCCGCCGGCAACGAGGAATTCGATGCCATGGCCGAAGGTTCCGTCGACCAGGAAAAGATTGTCAAGCAAAAGCGCTGACATCACCTTTGAGTAAGGGTTGCCGCGCCGCGAAGCGCGGTGCGGCAACCCTTACAAAGGGATAAGGAAAGGACAAACATGGGAGCCCAGATTCGGGTCTACCGCCAGAAGATTGCATCGACAACGTCGATGGGCAAGATCTTCAAGGCGATGGAACTGATCGCTACTTCCCGTATTGGCAAGGCACGTGCGCGAGTCTCGGCTTCGCTGCCGTACGCCAATGCGATTACCCGTGCTGTTACTGCCGTCGCGTCACAGTCCGAAATCGATCACCCGCTGACCACCGAGCCGGAGTCAATCCGTCGCGCGGCAGTCCTGGTGATGACTTCGGACCGCGGACTCGCCGGTTCCTACTCCGCCGGCGTCTTGAAGCAGGCAGAGCACCTCGTTGAACTGCTCCACTCAGAAGGCAAAGACGTCAAGACCTACCTGGTCGGCCGCAAGGCCAAGGCGTACTTCGATTTCCGTGGACGCGACTACGCGAAGGTGTGGACCGGTGGAACCGACGCCCCGGAGTTTGAAACCGCACGCGAACTGCGCGAGGTCCTGCTCAGGGACTTCGCCGACGAATTTGAATCAGGTGGCGTGGATGAGATCCATGTTGTTTTCACCCAGTTCAAGTCGATGGTCGTACAGGAACCGACGGTTATTCGTTTGCTGCCGCTAGAGGTTGTCGAGGAGGAGTCCGAGACTCCTGCCGATGAACTGCTGCCGCTCTACGAATACGAGCCGGAACCGGAGGACGTGCTTGACGCACTGCTTCCGCGCTACATCGAGTCACGTATCTTCAACGCTATGTTGCAGGCAGCGGCTTCCGAGCTCGCAGCCCGCCAGCGCGCGATGAAGTCGGCTGGCGACAATGCCAACGACCTGATCAAGAAGTACACACGTCTTCGTAACAACGCCCGCCAGGCCGAGGTTACCCAGGAGCTTTCCGAAATCGTTGCCGGCGCTGACGCGCTGAACGCGTAACCGGTCTTTCCTACAGACTTACATCCACGCCATCTACACAAGTGAAGTGAGAGAGATGACTGCCCAACTTAACGAGCAGGGTACCGCTGCTACCACCGGTGCAACCGGTCGTATCGCACGCGTTATCGGCCCGGTTGTCGACGTCGAATTCCCCGCCGACTCCCTGCCGGCCATTTATAATGCTCTTACCGCTGAGATCACCCTCAACGGCGAGACCAAGACCATCACCTTCGAAACCAGCCAGCACCTCGGTGACTCGCTGGTTCGTGCGATCGCGCTTCAGGCCACCGACGGACTTGTCCGCGGTACCAACGTGATCGATACGGGTTCCGCGATCTCCGTGCCGGTAGGCGACGGAGTCAAGGGCCACATCTTCAACGTCCTGGGCGAGCCCTTGGATGTTCCGGCCTCGGAGATCCAGTTCACCGAGCGCTGGCCGATCCACCGCAAGCCCCCGAGCTTTGCGAGCCTTGAGGGTTCGACCGAAATGCTGGAAACCGGCATCAAGTCCATTGACCTTCTGACTCCTTACATCAAGGGCGGCAAGATCGGACTGTTCGGTGGTGCCGGCGTTGGCAAGACCGTGTTGATCCAGGAAATGATCACCCGTGTTGCCCGTAACTTCGGTGGTACCTCGGTATTCGCCGGTGTTGGCGAGCGCACCCGTGAAGGCAACGACCTCTGGGTCGAAATGGAAGAAGCCAACGTCCTGAAGGACACCGCCTTGGTGTTCGGCCAGATGGATGAGCCTCCGGGAACGCGTCTGCGCGTTGCCCTTTCGGCACTGACCATGGCGGAGTACTTCCGCGATGTGCAGAACCAGGACGTGTTGCTCTTCATCGACAACATCTTCCGCTTCACCCAGGCCGGTTCCGAGGTGTCGACCCTGTTGGGCCGCATGCCTTCGGCCGTGGGCTACCAGCCGAACCTTGCCGATGAGATGGGTCTCCTGCAGGAGCGCATCACCTCGACCAAGGGCCACTCGATCACCTCGATGCAGGCCGTTTACGTGCCTGCTGATGACTACACCGACCCGGCCCCCGCAGCGACCTTCGCCCACTTGGATGCGACCACGGAACTTTCCCGTGAAATCGCTTCGCGTGGACTGTACCCGGCCATCGATCCGCTGACCTCCACGTCGCGTATCCTTGACCCGCAGTACGTTGGTCACGAGCACTACAACACCGCAGTGCGCGTCAAGCAGATCCTCCAGAAGAACAAGGAACTGCAGGACATCATCGCTATCCTCGGTGTCGACGAACTCTCCGAAGAAGACAAGATCGTTGTATCGCGTGCTCGCCGCTTGCAGCAGTTCCTGTCTCAGAACACCTACACTGCCAAGCAGTTCACCGGTGTCGAGGGCTCGACGGTTGCCATCAAGGACACCATCGAAGGCTTCACAGCTATCTGCGACGGCGATGTCGACCACATCGCCGAGCAGGCATTCTTCAACATTGGCGGCATGGACGATGTCGAACGCCAGTGGGCCAAGATCCAGGAATCGACCAAGTAACCATGGCCGAACTCCAAGTCGAAATTGTTGCTGCCGATCACTTCGTGTGGTCCGGAGCCGCAAAACTGGTCAAGGGACGCACCAGCAGCGGCGAGATCGGGATCCTTCCCGGTCACGTTCCAATGTTGGCCGTCCTGGCTGCCGGTGATCTGGAAATCGATCCGGTTTCCGGGTCCCGGTTCACGGTCCAGGTAGACGGCGGGTTCTTCTCCGTTGATACCGACCGCGTCGTGATCGTTGCCGATAACGCTGTCATGGCAGATTCTGCCTCGGCAGGAACCCGATAGTCCTACCTTGAACGAACTCGGCATTCCTGTACTCATCGTATTGGCAGCACTGCTGCTTGTGATGATGTTCTTGGGTGCCATGGGAGTGCGCCGCATTCAGTTGCGGCGCACTCTTGGCACTTTCGACGCGTCCATCTCCACCACCCCCGGGAAGTGGATGATGGCCATTGCGCGTTACGGGCCCGGAGAGCTCGAGTTCCTCAAGCTCTTTTCGGTCTCCCCGATTCCTGTGCAACGCTTCGTCCGTTCCTCGATCCGTATCAACGCCTGGAGAGCGCCCGAAGAAGAAGAGAAGCACCTGGTGCAGCCAGGAAGCGTCATCGTCATGATGGGCTATGAAGACCGAGAGATCTTGATCGCCATGGACTACCAAACCTACAACGGACTCTCGGCGTGGTTGGAAGCCGGCCCCGTTGCCGGTGTCGGGACCTGGCGGCAGGACTGATCGAACAAGAAAAAGCCTGGGGCGGGATGATGAGATCATCCCGCCCCAGGCTTTTGTCTTCTTACGACGTCGCCGTTCAGTTACCGGAGCGGTTTATGCCCTTTCCCTGGTTGGCGAGCAGTTCAAAGATTCTGTGAAGTCTTTAGAGACCGACAACACCGGTGGCCTGGGGCCCCTTGGCGCCTTCTCCAACTTCGAATTCCACGCGCTGGTTTTCTTCCAGCGTGCGGAAACCGTTGGTCTGGATTTCCGAGTAGTGCACGAAAACGTCAGCCTCGGCGCCATCGGGAGTGATGAATCCAAATCCCTTTTCGGCGTTAAACCACTTCACGGTTCCCTGAGCCATGTATTTCTCCTCATTTAGTGCGAAAATCAGGTTGCTGCACTGTGCAGCAACCAAGAGGTACCCAAGTGAGAAGATCCATGGCGTGGAATTACCCTTTCGCCCCAGCTACTTCACACCCGCAGCACTGCTTTGGCGGGTATGGCTAACCAACACAAAGACTGAGTCAAGCATCACACAGTGGCGTGACTTGGGTCAACACCTTCGGCATGGATAGCCGGCGGAGGCTTCATATCCCGTGCTCCCGGGTTCTTGCCGTGGAGGTTCGGGCACCGCCAACCCGGACGATTTGGCCGTCCGCCCCGGTTTCGAACTGCTAACAAGTGGTTGGTGGTTAGGACTTTTGGGTGACTGCCGGGAGCTGCTCCAGGTATTCGCCGTTGCGGATGACCTGCAGCAGGTTCAGCTCGGCATCGAGCACCAGCATGTCTGCGGCGAAGCCCTGGTGCAGGCGGCCTGCTTCATCGATCAGGCCCAGGACGCTGGCAGGCACCTTGGTCGCGGAGAGCACCGCGTCGCCGAGTTCCACTCCCGCTGCCACCGTTGCGCGCAGGACATCGAGCATGCTTGCGGTTCCGCCAGCCAGGGAGCCGTTGGAGCTCAGGCGTGCTTCACCGCCGGAAACAGTCACCTTGGCCGGACCCAACTCGTACTCGCCGTCGGCCAGGCCCGTGGCGGCCATCGAGTCGGTGACCAATGCGATGGAGTCGGCCCCGACGAGCTCGTACATGGAGCGGACCATATTCGGGTCCAGATGCACGCCATCGGCGATGAGCTCGACGATGATCTTGCCTTGCGAGGCCATGCCTAGGCAGGCGGCAACGGGGCCCGGTGCACGGTGGTGCATGGGAGGCATGCCGTTGAACAGGTGGGTGACCGTCGGACGTTCGGTGAATCCGTCGACCCCGGCGCTTGCCAGTTCCTCGCGGGCCAAGGAGAGCGATTCGGTGGTCGTGGTCGCATCGGCGTCGGTGTGCCCGAGAGAGGGGACCACGCCCTGGGAGACCAGTTGTTCGAGCAATGCCTCGGTCCCGGGGCGTTCGGGGGCATAGGTCATAGTGCGTAGCTGGCCGGCAGAGGCATCGATGAGGTCATCAACGAAGTCTGGTTCCGGATCGCTGAGAAAGTCAGGGTCCTGGGCTCCGCAGCGTGCGCTGGACAGGAACGGTCCTTCGGCGTGGATCCCGGCGATCTCTCCGCGTTGGGCGAATTCGGCTAGGACCGCAGCCGCGGCGAGCATGTCGGGGCGCGAGGCAGTGACAAGCGAAGCCAGGAACGTGGTGGTTCCGGATCGGTGCAGATGCTCGATGGCCTTGGCGATGCCCTCGCGGTCCCCGGAGGGGAAGTCCCCGCCGGCTGCGCCGTGGCAATGCAGGTCGATCAGGCCGGGGATGATGATGGTGCCTTCGCGGCTTTGGCGGACCTCGTAGCTGCCGGATTCGTCGAAGAAGGAGAATTCACGCATGTCTCCGGCGAACGCAATGCGGTTGCCCTCCACGGCAACGATGCCGGTGGTGATGTCCCTGCCGGGGGAGACGAGGCGTCCGGTCAGGGCGTAACGTTTCAGTGAATCGGTGGAAGTCATGGACCCAGTCTAGGTCCGGGCCTCTTCCGGCACCCGCATATGCGCCCACAGGTTGCTGCAGGGGCAGCTGACGTGGGCAGAAGTTGGGCACGGAGCCGGACTGCTTGGCCGTCCGGAGGCATTGGTGCCTAGGGGAGCCGGTGGGCCTGCCTAGAAGAGCCGGGCCGCCACGTCGTCGAGACCGCGCATGGCGTCATAGTCAAGGACGAGGCAGTCGATCCCGCGGTCCGTGGCCAGGGTGCGGGCCTGCGGCTTGATCTTCTGGGCGGCGAAGATGCCGCGCACCGGCTTGAGCAGCGGGTCGCGGTTGAGCAGTTCAAGGTAACGGGTGAGCTGCTCGACACCGTCGATGTCGCCGCGGCGCTTGAGCTCGATGGCGACGGTGGCGCCCTGGGCGTCGCGGGCCAGGATGTCCACCGGGCCGATGGCCGTCATGTATTCGCGGCGGATCAATGTGTAGCCGGCACCGACGGTCTCGATCTGGTCGGCGAGCAGCCGTTGCAGGTCCGATTCGACCCCGTCCTTGATCAGCCCGGGATCCGTGCCCAGGTTATGGGCGGTGTCATGAAGGATCTCCTTGATGTGCACCACCAGGCGGTCGTCGGATTTCTGGTTGGCGACATGCCAGATCTCGACGTCACCCTCGGAAGCCTGCTCCTGGTCGGGTTCCAGAACACGCATCACCGCCGGTGGACTCATCCAGTTCAGCGGCTTGTAGCTGCCGCCGTCGGAATGCACCAACACCGACCCGTCTGCCTTGACCATCAGCAGGCGGGTCGCCAGGGGGAGATGGGCTCGAAGTCGGCCCTCGTAATCAACTGAACACTTGGCAATCACTAAACGCACGCAGTGAACTCTACCGGGTTTCATCCCCGCGCAGGGTGCCCGGAGCGTTGCCACGGGCATTGCCCGGGCGTGGCCGTGGCTGCAGCGACCGGGCAACTGGGGCAGAATTGCCTCATGGCCCGCTCGAATCGTCCACGTCGCTCTTCCACGCCCAAACCTCGTTCCGGCAGGGTCAATAAGTGGACCCGGCCCGGGGACCCGGGCGATGAGCCGTGGTTGGAAAAGGCGCGCTACGGGGTCCAGCGCCTGCAAGATTTGCCGGACGGGCAGTGGCACGTACGGCGGATTTCGGCGGTGGGGGCGGCCAAGACCTACAAGTGCCCCGGTTGCGGGCATTTCATCAATCCCGGGACCGAGCACCTCGTGGCGTGGCGCGCGGACCATTGGTCCGGGGATGACGCCTCGGCCACGGCGCGTCGTCACTGGCACCCCAAGTGCTGGGATTCGCGTTCTTTCCGCTACTGATTAGGAGGCCCCGGCCTTAGCGGTTGTCTTGCCGGGTGATGAAGACCTCGCGCAGGATCAGCATGACCGCAGCAGCGGTGGGAATCGCCATCAGCGCACCTGCCACCCCCACCAGCGAGCCTCCGGCGATCACCGAGATCACCGCTACGGCACCGGGGACCGAGACCGCCTTTTGCATCACGCGCGGAGAGATGAAGTACGCCTCGATTTGCAGGTAGCCGAAGTAGCAGATCGCGTAGATCGCGGTTGTCTGCCAGCCCAGGGTCAGGGAGATCAGCGAAACCAGGATTCCGGCGATCACCGCGCCAACCAGCGGGATGAATGCCAGTATCGCCACGACAAGGGTCAGCAGCGCGGCGAAGGGAACCTTCAGGATGCTCATGAGGATCAGCGCGATCGTGGCGTTGAGCAGCGCAACGAACGCCTGGCCCATGACGTAGTTGCCGACCGAACGGGTGATCGTCTCCCCGAGTTCCTCGGCGCGGGCCCTGCGCGAATGCGGGGCAAGCCGGTAGGCAAAGGACTTGATCGCGGGCATGGAGGCCAGGAAGTAGATGGCCAGCACCAGCACTATCAGCACGCCGAAGATGCTCTGCGCGATTACGCTGCCCACTCCGAGCACCCCGCCGAAGATCCCGCCGACGGCGCCGGCGTCGGAGAAGAACTTCCCGATCTCTTCGCTGAGCCGGTCCGAGAGCTGGTACTGCTTGTCGAGCGAAACGAAGAATTCCGAGCTGAGGAAGTCGTCAACGAGTTTCGGGGCGCCGTCGATGAACTGGGTTGTCTGGGCGCTGATCGTCGGGATGATGCTGCTGATGAAGCCGGCAACCAAACCCAGGAGCGCCAGCATCGTCATAAGGACCCCGACGGTGCGGGAGAACCCGTGGGCCACCAGGAAGCGGACGATAGGGTCCAATCCCAGGGCAATGAACAGCGCAATGGCGATCCAGATGACCAGCGGGCCCACATTGGTCAGCAGGAAGTAACCCAGCAGTGCAAGGCCCACCCCGACGGCGAAAAGGAATCCGAAGGCAATGGGTGTTGCCTGCGGGGAGACCTCGGTGTTTCCGGGCTGCTGCTCACCCGTGTTGCTGGTGGGGACCGGAGGGAACCCGAAGTTTTCCGGTGGTTTGACGCGCGTGCCCAATGTCTGTTGTGCCGAGCCCACCAAGCGCTGCAGCCAGGTGCGTGTGCGGTTTGGGGCAGCACCGGAGCGATGCCCGGGCATGTTCGAAGGTGCAGGCAATGACCCTTTGGCACCTGTGGGTACTTCGGCTTCGTCCCCGTCTTGAGTAGTCACAGCCCAAGCTTAATGCCCATGGGCTGGAAGTGGTGGCATTGGACGCGCTCTTCGACGGCAACGCTAATAGCCTGTTTCCGGGCCGCGGAGGAGCGTGGTGCTAGGCACATCAAGGAACCACTCGGAGGAACAAGTCGTTAGACTTATGGCGTGCCATCCTCTTTGACGATCAGGAGGGTACCCCGAGGCCGAATCTCGACCCCCCCATCCGTTAGGTGTAATTGTGCGAAAGACCTTCTCAGCGATCGCTATCTTGCTAGGGCTGGCTGCCCTGGTGCTAGGGATCGGACAGCGTACCGTTTGGGCTCCGCCCGAGACGCTGACCGCTTCCCTTGCCCAGAGCCCGGAAGCAGCCCCGGTGACACTTCTCGAAGAGGGAATCGGGACCGCCGCGGGACACCCGACGGACATCACCATCAAGGCCGACGGCAAGTTCACCGCATCGCTGGTTCGCACCGACGATGCACAGGCATGGGTTGGCAAGGCCGCCCACACCACGATTTCCGGCATCAACACCGAAGACCACGTCGTTGAGGCGACCTCCGAGACCGGGGAAGCCGAAGTGCCCAACCCCGCCGGTGCCGACCTCTTCCAGGGAACCGAAATCGCGGACAAGTCGATGACTTACCGGTGGACGAACCCGGACGAGGGATCCTGGACATTGCTGCTGGCCGCCGACGGCAAGGCCGCAGCCCCCACCGACGTCTCCGTGAGCTGGCCCGGGGACACCGCAACCCCGTTCTCCATGCCGCTGATCATCGCCGGCTCGCTGTTGCTGGTCGCCGGGATCGCCCTGGCCCTGGTCCGTACCCCGCCCCGTGGCGGATCCAAGGGCGATGGCCGCCGCGCAGCTGGCATGGGCCCCAAGGCCGGCCCGCTTCCGGAAGCAGGCAAGCCCGGTGCCAACACCGTGGCCAAGGTCGTCGCAACGGCCTCCGTGCTGGCCCTGGCGTTGGTTCCCGGGACACCAGCATTGGCCGCCAGCCAGTCTCCGGTTCCGGTTGATTCTTCGACGCAGGACACCGAGCAGGTCTTCCCCGTGGTGATGCAGCAGCAACTTGAGCGCATCCTGGGCGAGGTCTCGACCTCGGTGGCCAAGGCCGACAAGTCCAAGAACGCGAAGGACCTCGGGGAGCGCACCACCGGTGCGTTGAAGACGCTGCGCGGGCAGAACTACAAGCTGCGCAACGAGAAGATCAAGCTTGATGGCCCGTCACCCATCGACACCACCGTCATTCGCTCTGCCGCCGTGCCCACCGATGACGGTGCGAACTTCCCGCGTTCCTTGATGGTTGTCACCGCCAAGGACTCGGCCGCTTCCACGATCCCCACCGCGCTCACGCTGACCCAGGCGGGACCGCGTGAGAACTACAAGGTCGCCTTTGCCACCGCGATGCTGCCCGGTTCCACATTCCCGGGCATTGCCGTGGGCGAAAAGTCGGTGAAGCTGCTCAAGGACGATGCCTCGGGCGTTGAAATGCAGCCCAAGGCCGCGCTGTCGAAGCTCGCCGGGTTCATGGACAACGAGAAGTCCAAGGACGCCGACAAGTTCGCCAAGAATGCCTTCCTGACGTTGAACACCAAGGACCAGAATGCACTGGTGAAGGCCAACAAGGATGCGAAGATCACCTTCAAGCGTACGGTCAACGACAAGGACACCATCGTGATGGCAACCCCGGAAGGCGGCGCGCTGGTCTCGGGCAACTTCATCTCCACCACCACTGCCAAACCCAAGGAATCCGGTGGAACCATCGGCCTTGACGAGACCACCGCAAAGATCGTCGGGGTCAAGGACACCAAGAAGGGCATCGAGATCAGCTACGGCGAGCCCGTGCTTCTCCACATCCCCGCAGAGGATTCCAAGGACAAGATCTCGGTGATTGCCGCCGAGGTGATCACCAAGGATGCCAAGCTGCTGAAGTAGCAGCACGCTTTCTCCTGCGGAATCCAGGGAACGACCCGTTCCCGGTCCCAAGGCGTGGCACCACCGAATGCGGCCCATGGGCACTGCGTACCGGGGGTGCCACGTCTTTTTTCATGCAAGGAAACAGGGGTTGGGTGCGAAGTCAAGGGCGCACCGCGGCTTGTCAGCGGGCAGCTGACGGGTTTCCCCCGAGGGCTCCTGCGGCCTAAAGTGGAGGAATGACCACCAGCATGCCTGAACCCACTGCACCTTCCTCACGCGGCGCCATTGACCTGGCGGCCTTCAAGCAACCACAACCGGAGCAGCTCAACGAAACCGGCGATGCCGGCGTCCCTACGTGGGTACGCTCCGTGGACCAAGAGTTTTTCCCGGAGATCGTCGCCCTGTCACAGCAGGTGCCCGTCGTCGTTTCCCTGGGCAGCCCCCGTTCCCCGGCATCGGTGCAGCTCGATGAGTTGCTGGCCTCGGTGGTGGATGCCAAGGGCGGCACCCTCGCGATGGCCACGGTGGACGCGGAGAAGGAAGCCGCGATCGCCCAGGCGTTCCAGGTGACCCAGGTTCCGGCCGTCATCGCGCTGATCAACGGCCAGCCGGTGCCGTTGTTCCAGGGGAACGCCGAGCTGGCACAGATCCAGTCGCTCATCGAGGAACTTCTCTCACTGGGTGTCCAGAACGGTGTTGCCGGCACCATCGCGCCCCTAGGCACTTCCGCTGCCGCAGCCGGCGAAGAAGCAGCCGTGGTGCTTCCTGCGCTGCACCAGGCAGCATTGGACGCCATCGAGTCAGGTGATCTGGAAGCGGCGGAAGCCGCCTACAAGCAGGCGTTGAACGAGAAGCCCAACGACAACGACGCCTCCATCGGGCTGAACCAGGTACGCCTGCTGATGCGCACCGAGGGCAAGGACCTTGCCGCGGTGCGTGCCGCCGGTGCCGAGAACCCCGATGGCCTCGCGGCACAGATGGAAGTGGCCGATATGGACCTCATCGGCGGACACGTCGAGGATGCCTTCGCCCGGCTCGTGGGGTTCATCGGCCGTCACTCCGGTGACGAGAAGGAAGCCGGGCGCGCCCGGCTGGTCGAGCTGTACTCGGTGGTCGGCGTTGGCGACGAGCGTGTGGTCGCCTCGCGCCAGAAGTTGGCCCGCGTACTTTTCTAGGATCCTGAATCGCTCCTTGGGCCCTGGCCGGCCTCTTCGCTGATTGCGGTGAGGCCGGGGCTTGATCTGCCGCGTCCAGATCGCCTATCGGGTGCGGGCAAACGTGCCTGGTGCGGGGATTAGTCCGCAGGGATGAGGCCAAAACCCCCTCCGGCCTGTTAGCTTCGAGTCATGAGCTACTCGAACCCGGAACCGGTCACCCCGGCCCTGTCGATCAGATCCCTGGGCAAGCGATTCGGCGAAAAGGTCGCTGTCAACGGCATCAGCCTCGATGTCCCGTCAGGGTCCTTCTTCGGTCTGGTCGGACCCAACGGCGCGGGCAAGACCACCGCCTTGTCCATGGCCACGGGGCTGCTGCGTCCAGATGCCGGACAAGTGTGGGTCCACGGCATCGATGTCTGGGCGGATCCGCTGAGGGCCAAGGCCGCCATGGGCGTACTCGCCGACGGGGTACGGCTCTTCGACAGGTTGTCCGGAAGGCAGCTGGTGACGTATTCAGGGCTGTTGCGCGGCATGGACCGGGCGACGGTCGAGGAGCGCACCGAGGACCTGCTTCGCGTACTTGACTTGGAGGATGCCGGCAGCAAGTTGGTTGTTGACTACTCCGCCGGAATGACCAAGAAGATCGCGCTGGCCACCGCATTGATCCATTCCCCTCGACTGCTGGTGCTCGACGAGCCCTTTGAGGCAGTTGACCCGGTCTCCGCGGCGAACATCCGCAATATCCTCGCCGACTATGTCACACACGGCGGCACCGTCATCGTCTCCTCCCATGTCATGGACCTGGTCCAGCGGATGTGCTCGCACGTGGCGGTGATCGCCGAGGGCAACCTGCTGGCCGTCGGTACCGTGGACGAGGTCCGTGGAGAAACCACCTTGGAAGAACGCTTCGTCGAACTCGTTGGCGGACCGGGACACAACGAGGGGCTCCCATGGTTGCACACCTCCTAGGCCTCAAGCTCGTGCTGCTGCGCAACTCCTTCAGGCGCAGCCCCTGGCAGCTGGTGGGGGTCGGCATCGGTGCGCTGTACGGCCTCGGCGTCGTCGTGTCGCTGATCGCCGGCATGGTGTTCCTGGCGGACCAGGACCCGGAAATCTCCAACCTCATCTTGGTCTCCGCCGTTTCGCTGATCACCCTGGGGTGGGCCGTCATCCCGCTGGTGGCGTTCGGGGTGGATCTGACCCTGGACCCGGCGCGTTTCGCCACCTTCAGGATCCCGCGCCGCACCTTGGCCACCGGGCTACTGCTCTCGGGCTTCATCGGGGTCCCGGGGCTGCTGACGCTGGTGTTGCTGGCCAGCCAGTTCCTGGCCTGGCGCCACCATCCGGCAACCCTGCTGGCAGCGCTGCTGGGCGGTGTGCTCGCGGCGGTGATGGCCTTGGCCGTGGCCCGGCTGACCACC
The DNA here is from genome assembly GCF_039544305.1 of Paeniglutamicibacter antarcticus. NCBI lineage: Bacteria > Bacillati > Actinomycetota > Actinomycetes > Micrococcales > Micrococcaceae > Paeniglutamicibacter > Paeniglutamicibacter antarcticus. Next base: position 78,903 of record NZ_BAABLK010000015.1, on the reverse strand, counting down.
ACCTCGATGACCAGGGTGACCGGATCACGCAAGTTCCGGGACGTCGCCGGGATCATTGCCGTGGTCCCGCTGATATTGCTGGGACCGATCATCGCCACAGCGGCCAACGGCTTCGAATCGGCGCTCGCCTGGGCGCCGAGGGTCGTTGAGGTGCTGGGCTTCACCCCGCTGGGGGTCTTCGCGGCGCTGCCCGGGGACCTGGCGGCCGGAGACTGGATGCTCGGGGCGCTGCGGCTGCTGCTCGGGCTGGCCTACCTGGGCCTCGTGCTCTGGGCGTGGGAACGCGGGCTGCACAAATCCATGGAAAACCCGATGCCTCCGCGGAGCAGTTCCAAGGCCGTGGGCATGGGTGCATTTTCGATCTTCCCCTCCAGCCCCGTAGGAGCCGTCGCCGCGCGCTGCCTCACATACTGGCTCAAGGACCCGCGCTACGCGGCCTCGATCGTGATCGTGCCCTTGATGCCGGTGCTGGTCTGGTTCGTGGCGCGGAACGATCCGCAAATCATGCTGGTCCTCGGTCCGCTGCTGGGCATCTTGATGGCGTTCGCGATTTCAGCCGACGTGTCCTACGACTCGACCGCTTTCTCGTTGCACGTGCTCACCGGAATCTCCGGGGTTGCAGACCGGACCGGTCGCGTGCTGGCCTGCGGCGTCTTCGCATTGCCGGTGACGCTGCTGGCAGCGATCCTGCCACCGGTTTTCGTGGGACGGGTGGAGTTGATGCCGGCGGTGCTGGGTATTTCGTTGTGCGGACTTCTTGCCGGACTGGGGGTGTCCTCCGTTGCCTCGGCGCGTTTCACGTATTCCGTTCCGCTGCCCGGGGACAGCCCGTTCAAGACGCCTCCGGGTGCCGGGGCGCGCCTGGCGCTGGTGCAGCTTGCCACGTTCGCAATCATGTCAGTGCTGCTGCTGCCCGCCATCGGGTTGTTGGCGGCACAGGTATTGACCGGGGATATGCTGTTCGGGTGGCTCGCCTTGGTCGTGGGCCTGGCCGAAGGAGCAGCCTTGCTACTCGTGGGAATCCGGCTCGGCGGCAGGTGGCTTGATCGGCGCATGCCGGAGCTAATGCAGGCGGTCATGGTCAACCGCTGACGCGCCCGGGAAATCGGGTGGTTTGAGGTGGGTCCTTTAGGGAGATTGGCCACGATTGCCCCCCCGGCTGCCGTGCCGGGAGGTTTGGCTTGTTAGAATGTTTTTTATGAGCATGCCCGTAGATCCGTTCCGCAATGACCCGCACACTACTTCCGGTGGCGGTGCCGCCACCATTGAGCGCACCGAATCCGCGCAGGAGGTCGAAGCGGGCGACCACGAACGCTTCGCGCACTATGTGCAAAAGGAGAAAATCATGGAGTCGGCCCTTTCCGGGGACCCCGTGATTGCCCTGTGCGGGAAGGTCTGGACACCGGGCCGCGATCCGAAGAAGTTCCCCGTATGTCCCGAGTGCAAGGAAATTTACGAAGGACTCTCCGGCGGCGGGGACAAGGACAAGAAGTAGCGTTTCTTCCACGCAGCACAAGTTGACCCAACCCGCTTGCGCGCTGTTTTGCGCCCTAGCGGGGAATATTCCAGCGCCGTGGAGGTGGATGCATGACCGATACCCTGTTCTCACTTGCAGATAAGTTGCCCATGGAGGACCGCCTCCCTCCGGCATACCCGGAGCGGGCGGCATGGGGCACCGGAGCGAAGCTTCGTGCCTGGCAGGCGGAAGCCTTGGACAAGTACTTCACCACCAATCCACGGGATTTCATGGCCGTGGCAACCCCCGGTGCCGGCAAGACGACCTTTGCACTGCGACTGGCCAAAGTGCTGGTGGACGCCAAGACGATCAATCGCATCATCGTGGTCGCGCCCACAGACCACCTCAAGAAGCAATGGGCCGACGCAGCGGCTCGCGTGGGACTGGCGCTGGACCCGAACTTCAAGAATTCCGATGGCCGCCACGGAGCGGACTACATCGGCGTCGTGGTGACCTACTCCCAGGTTGCTTCCAAGCCGCTGTTGCACCGCGCCAAGACCGAGGCTGCACGCACCTTGGTGATCCTGGACGAGATCCACCACGGTGGTGATGCGTTGTCGTGGGGAGAAGGTATCCGCGAGGCCTTCGAGCCCGCCACCCGCCGCGTGTCGCTGACCGGTACACCGTTCCGCTCGGACACCGCCGCGATCCCTTTTGTCGAGTACGCCGAGGGCCACGACGGCATCCGTCGTTCGAAGGCCGACTACACCTATGGCTACGGCAGCGCCCTGAAGGACCATGTGGTGCGCCCGGTGCTGTTCATGGCCTACTCCGGGTACATGCGCTGGAAGACCAGCTCGGGCGAGGAAATGGAAGCCCAGCTCGGCGAGGGCTTCACCAAGGACATCACCGCCCATGCCTGGCGCACTGCACTGGACCCGGCTGGGGACTGGATCCCTGCGGTGCTTGCTGCCGCCGACAAGCGCCTGACCCAGGTGCGGCGCACGGTGCCGGACGCCGGGGCGATGGTGATCGCCACCGACCATGAAGACGCGCGCGCCTACGCCGAGCAGCTGGAAAAGATCTGCGGGGAGAAGGTGACCGTGATCCTCTCCGACGACTCGGGTGCCTCGAAGAAGATCGATGAATATTCCGCCGGCGATTCCCGCTGGATGGTTGCCGTGCGCATGGTCTCCGAGGGCGTCGACGTGCCGCGGCTCTGCGTTGGCGTGTTCGCCACCTCCACCTCTACCCCGCTGTTCTTCGCCCAGGCCGTCGGTCGTTACGTGCGAAGCCGCAGGCGCGGCGAGGTGGCCAGCATCTTCCTGCCCTCGGTGCCGGTGCTCATGGCGTTGGCCAATGAGATGGAAACCGAGCGGGACCATGCGCTGGATCGCCCGGAGCAGCACTTCCAGGACCCCGACTACAATCCCGAGGATGCCCTGGTTCAGGAGGCCAACCGCGAGGAGAAGGCCAGCGACGCACTGATGGGCCAGAAGTTCGAGGCGCTGAACTCCAGCGCCTCCTTCGACAGGGTGCTCTTTGACGGCGGCGAGTTCGGCACCGGTGGAGCAGTGGGCTCCGAGGAAGAGCAGGACTTCCTGGGGATTCCCGGGCTGCTGGATGCCGACCAGATGGGCGTGCTGCTGCGCCAGCGACAGGCCGCACAGGTCTCACGGCGCCAGGGCCGCAAGTCCGAGGAAGAAGAAGCCCCGGAGCCGCAGGTGGATCACCGGGCGTTGATGGAGATGCGGTCGACGCTCTCGAAGAACGTCTCGGCGTGGAGTGCGCGCACCGGCACCCCGCACGGTGTCATCCACACCAAGCTTCGCGAGGTGTGCGGGGGACCTGCCGTGGCCCAGGCCAATGCCGAGCAGCTTCAAAAGCGCCTGGCAAAGCTGCAGGGCTGGTTCATCGGAAAGAAATAGCCACGAAAAACGCCGTATGGCCAGGAAGACGGAGGGTTCCGGTTTCCTGGCCATACGGCGTTTTGGGCTTCGGGGCCTTGTGGCTCGTGCCGCCGGCCTAGCCCAGCGACAGGACGGTGACCTCGGCGTCGCGCAGCTCCTGGAGCACGTCGGCGGTTTTCTCCGGGTGCACTGCAGCGGTCAGCGGGGAGATCACCGTGGCGGAAAACCCCTGGGCCTTCGCGTCAAGGGCGGTTGCGCGCACGCAGAAGTCGGTGGCGATGCCCACGATGTCCACATCGGTGATGCCGCATTCGCGCAGCCAGTCTCCCAGCAGCGCCCCGGACTCATCGGCGTCGGCACTGCCCGGCTCGGCCAACAACCCCTCGAATCCCGAGTACGCAGCAGTAAACCGGCCCTTGCGGAAGTAGTGGCCGATGAATTCGGATGCCTCTGCAAGAGCCGGATGCATCAGGGCACCTGATTGCCCGGCAACGCAGTGCACCGGCCAGGAATCGAGGAAGTCGGGTTCGGTGGAAAAATGGGTTCCCGGATCGATGTGCCAGTCCTGCGTGGCAATCACCTGCGTATAGCTTTCGGCGCGTTCGCGCAGGTCGGTGGCAATCGCGGTGGCAACGGCCGCTCCGCCTTCCACGCCCAGGGACCCGCCCTCGCAGAAGTCGTTCTGCACATCGACAATGATCAATGCCCGCGGTGCCGGTTGCCCTGGCTCGCTGATTGGTTCTTGGCTCATATGGCCTTATCCTTCCGCCGTGCTTAGTTTTCGTCTATGAAGTGGGTGGGGATCACTGGTTCGCCGCGCTGCAGGCGGCGGGAACTACCGGGCATCTCCTGGATCGAATCGTTGTGGCGCGCCACGGCACGGCGTACGCCTTCGGCCCCGGCGTAGCTGAAATCGATCTCGCCCGCGCTCACGAATTGGGTCAGCAGCGCGCGGTCGTTCGCATCCGTTGGCGGGATCTCTCCGATGCCAATGAGTTCATCTGTGGCCCGTCCACGTTCGTTCAATCGGCGTACTGCGTACTTTCGTCCGCCCACGGAGGTCTTGTTCGTCGCGGCCTTCGCGACATCGACGAACTCGCCGTTGTCGTTTTGGCGGGAAACCAGCTTGTAGACCATCGAGGCCGTGGGGTACCCGGAACCGGTGACCAGCGAGGTGCCCACTCCGTAGGCGTCCACGGGGGCCGATTGCAGCGCGGCGATCGCGTATTCGTCGAGGTCGGAGGTGACCATGATGCGGGTGTTCTCGTTGCCCAGGTCATCGAGCAGCGTCCGAACCCAGCGCGCCTGCTCGACCAGGTCCCCGGAATCCAGGCGTACGGCGCCGAGCTCCGGGCCGGCCACCTCCACGGCGGTGCGCACACCGGCTTCCACGTCGTAGGTGTCAACCAGCAACGTGGTGTCCGCACCAAGGGAGGCAACCTGGGCCTGGAACGCGGCGCGCTCTGAATCATGGAGCAGGGTGAAGGAGTGCGCCGCGGTTCCCACGGTCTTGATCCCGTAGCGGTGCCCCGCTTCGAGGTTCGATGTCGCGTGGAACCCGGCGATGACTGCGGCGCGTGCCGCGGCAACGGCAGAATGCTCCTGCGTGCGCCGCGATCCCATTTCGATGCACGGACGCTCTCCCGCGGAGGCAATCATGCGTGATGCGGCAGAGGCGATGGCCGAGTCGTGGTTCAGCGCCGAGAGGATGAAGGTCTCCAGCACGCAGGCCTCGGCGAACGTCGATTCGACACTGAGCACCGGGGAGTTGGGGAAGTAGATTTCTCCTTCGGCGTATCCGTGGACGTTTCCGCCGAAGGAGAAGTTCTCCAGGTACTTCACGGTGGTGGCGTCCACGACCTTGGTGTCCGAGAGGAAGCGAAGCTGTTCGTCAGTGAAACGGAAGTCCTTGATTCCCTCCAGGATCCGGCCGGTGCCTGCCACCACGCCGTAGCGCCTGCCCTCGGGCAGCCTGCGGGCGAACGCCTCAAAGACGCTGGGGCGGTGGGCTGCTCCCGAGTGCAGGGAAGCCTGCAGCATCGTCAATTCGTAGTGGTCGGTGAACAATGAGGTTGACTGCTGCCACATAGCAGGTGGGCTCCTCGCAACGGGGGGGGATTGGGACGGAAATCGCGTAAGGCGGGTGTTTGCGCCGTTGACCGGCTCGTTGGCCGCACAGCCACGGGGCCGCAGCTGGCGGGGCCCAAACGGCATCGAATACGCAAACGTTAGTAGTCACTCTAGACCCGTCACGCCCAACAGGGCGCTCCGGGTTCCGTGTCCGCGCGCTTGCACTGGTGATGAAGCGGCGCCATACGCCGCTGGCTGCGCTGCCGGGTTCGCATCTTTGCTGCCCGGTCGTAGAATGGATTCTATGCCAACCATGACTGCGATGCCCGATGTGCTTGAGCACGTGGAGCAGGTACAAGCACACGAACTAGATCAGCCCTACAACTTGATTGTCTGGAACGACCCGGTCAATCTCATGAGCTACGTCAGCTACGTCTTCCGTTCCTACTTCGGCTACTCCGAGTCGAAAGCGGAGAAGCTGATGATGCAGGTCCATCAGGACGGCCGCAGCACCGTGGCCACCGGAAGTCGCGAGAAAATCGAGACCGACGTGAGCGCCATGCATGGCTTCGGACTGTGGGCCACCCTGGCGAAGGCGGATGCTGCCTAGATATGGCACGGGCATTCAGAAGTACACGACGCGGATACTCGGCGAGCTTCGAGGCCGCCGAACGCCAGTTGCTCCGTGGCCTATTCCAGGACGTCATCACGTTGCTGGAACCCGAACGGACCGAGGACGAGGATCCGCTCTGGGCGATGGTCGGGCTGGACCCGCACGCACACAAGGCCGATTTCGCCGCCCCCACGGACAGCGCCACCAAGCGCCTGCTGCCCGATGCCGACCCGGATGACGCGCAAGTCTCGCTGGAATTCCGCCGGCTTTCCGAACGCGGCATCCGTGAGTCTAAGATCGGTGCGCTGCGTGAAGCAGCACTGTTGCTCGAATCAGGCAACGTCCTGCTCAGCGACGAAACGGCCCCGCGCTTTGCCGCCGCGCTGAACGATGTACGCCTGGTGCTGGCCGAACGGCTGGGTTTGGTGGACGAGCAAGACGCAGCACGGATCCATGCCCAGGATGACTGGTCGAAAGCCGAAAGCGTCGATGAATACTTGGCGCTGGTCTACAACTTCGTCAGCTGGCTGCAGGAATCACTGATGCAGGCACTGCTGAAATCATTGTGAGCCGGGCAACACTGTGTCGGGCTTGCTGGCTGTTGGCCCGATAAACCACGTAGGCTTCTTAGACCATGACAAGTGTGTCCCCTAGCGATAAGCGACCATCCGAGCGGCCCCGGGCAGATGCCCCGTTGGGGATCTTCGACTCCGGGGTCGGCGGCCTGACCGTTTCACGCGCCATCATTGACCAGCTCCCGGGCGAATCCACGCTCTATGTCGGGGACACCGCGAACTCACCCTACGGGCCGCTGCCGATCGCCCAAGTGCGGGCCAACGCCTTGGGCGTGATGGATGAACTGGTCGATGCCGGGGTCAAGCTGCTGGTGATTGCCTGCAACTCCGCCTCCGCCGCCGTGTTGCGCGATGCACGCGAACGCTACACCGCTCGCTACGGGATCCCCGTGGTCGAAGTCATCCAACCGGCCGTGCGCCGCGCCGTTTCGGCGACACGCAACGGAAAGATCGGGGTCATCGGGACCCTGGCAACCATCGGCTCCCGTGCCTACGAGGATGCGTTCGCCGCAGCCCCGCACTACTCGATCACCTCCGTTGCCTGCCCACGTTTCGTCGAGTTCGTGGAAAACGGGATCACCACCGGGACCGAGCTCATGGAAACCGCCGAGGCCTACCTTGCTCCGCTCAAGGAAGCCGGCGTGGACACCCTGGTGCTGGGCTGCACCCACTATCCGCTGCTCACCGGCGCGATCTCCTACGTCATGGGCCAGGACGTCACCCTGGTCTCCAGCGCCGAGGAAACGGCCAAGGACGTCTATCGCGCGCTGATGGGCAACGACCTGGCACGCACCGGGGAAGAAGAACCCACGCACCAGTTCCTCGCCACGGGCGACGCAACGAGTTTTGAGATCCTGGCCAGGCGCTTCCTGGGCCCGGAAGTGCTCGCGGTCGAACAAGTCGACCACGTCGCAGCCCACTATCCGACCGGCTCCATCTCGATGATTACCCCGCAGATGGTGGCCCATTCGAAAGCGAGTGCCTCATGAAGCTGACGATCATTGGCTGTACCGGGTCTTTCCCCGGTCCGGGATCACCTGCCTCCTGCTACCTGATCACCGCGTTCGACGGCGAACGCGACTGGAAAATCCTGCTGGATTTGGGCTCCGGGGCGTTGGGCGTGCTGCAGCGATACACGGACATCAAGGATCTTGACGCGATCTTCATCTCGCACCTGCACCCGGACCACTGCATGGATCTGTGCGGCATGCACGTGGCCATCCGCTGGGACCCGGCGGGCTGGGGTCGGGAGAGGATGCTCGTGCACGGACCTGCCGCCACGGCGGATAGGATGGCCACCGCCTATGGTCTTGCGCTGGAAGAGGGAATGCACCCCGACTTCGATTTCCAGCACTGGAGCGCGCACGAACCGGTGAAGATCGGGCCGTTTTCCATCACCCCCTACCCGGTGCGCCACCCCATCGAGGAATCGTACGCCCTTCGTGTGGAGGCCACCGAGCCGATGGCCGACGGGACGATGCAAACCAGCGTGCTGACGTATTCGGGCGACACGGACTCCTGTCCGGAACTCGTTGAAGCGGCCCGTGGGGCCGACATGTTCCTGTGCGAAGCGGCCTTCGAGGAGGGCCGCGACGATGCGATCAAGGGCGTACACCTCACTGGACGCCGTGCCGGCCAGGCAGCGACCGAGGCCGGGGCCGAACGCCTGCTGCTGACCCACATCCCCGTGTGGACGGATATCAACACCGTGGTCAACGAGGCCAAGGAGGTCTACTCCGGGGGCATCGCCGTGGCGGTCTCCGGTGTCACTTACGGGGTGTTCTCCGGCTCGCAGCTGGGCACCCCCAAGTCCCTTCCCACTGCACCGGTCTCCATCGTGCGCTCGTCTCCGAACCGCGAGTGGCAGGGAACCAAGTCCAGGTCCAAGCGCAAGTAGCAACACTCTTTACCGATCTGCATCGACCTGGTCGGGTTGACGTGGCGGGCACGGCACGGAGACTAGACTTGAAGCCATGACTTCAGCACCAAGCACCCCAACAGTGCGCGCCGACGGGCGCGCAGTCGACCAACTCCGTGAGATCACCATTACCCGTGGTTGGTCCAAGCAAGCCGAGGGTTCGGCCTTGATCGAATTCGGCAACACCAAGGTGCTGTGCACCGCCTCCTTCACCGAGGGCGTGCCGCGCTGGCTCAAGGGCCAGGGCGCCGGCTGGGTCACCGCCGAGTACGCCATGCTGCCCCGGGCCACCAACACCCGCAACGGCCGCGAGTCGGTCAAGGGCAAGATCGGCGGACGCACCCATGAGATCTCCCGGCTGATCGGCCGATCGCTGCGCGCGGTCATCGATACCAAGGCATTGGGTGAGAACACGATAGTGCTGGACTGCGACGTATTGCAGGCAGACGGCGGAACCCGCACCGCGGCGATCACCGGAGCCTACATCGCACTGGCCGAGGCCATCGAATGGGCCAGGGAAAACAAGCTGGTACGCAAGAACGCGACGGTGCTCACCGATTCCGTCGCTGCGATCTCCGTGGGAATCATCGATGGCACCCCGATGCTGGACCTTCCCTACGAGGAGGACGTGCGCGCCGAGACCGACATGAACGTCGTGGTCACCGGTGCAGGTGACTTCGTCGAGGTCCAGGGCACAGCAGAGGGCGCAGCATTCAACCGAGCCGAACTGGACTCCCTGCTTGACCTGGCATTGCTGGGCACCACCGAGCTGGGAAGCATCCAGCGCGCAACCCTGGGCCAAGACGCGTGAGTCCAGCCCCGCGGCTGGTACTGGCCACCCACAACCAAGGCAAGCTCAGGGAACTTCGCGAGCTGCTGCGCGACCAGGTCCCGGGACTTGATGTCGACACCCAGGTCGTCGACGCCGGCGCGGTGGGGGCCCCGGATATCGTTGAGGATGAAGTGACCTTCGAGGGCAATGCGTTGCTCAAGGCCCGTGCGGTATGCGACGCCACCGGGCTGGTGGCCATTGCCGATGATTCCGGCCTTTCGGTCGCCGTGCTCGGAGGGGCCCCGGGAATCTTCTCCGCGCGTTGGTCCGGCAAGCACGGGGACGACGAAGCGAACATTGATCTGCTGCTGGGACAACTCGGCGACATCGCTGAGAAACACCGCAGCGCCTCGTTTGTCTGCGCCGCTGCCCTTGCAACCCCCGCGGGCCTGGTGGCTGTGGAGCTTGGGCACCTTGCCGGCACGCTGCTGCATGAGCGCCGGGGCACCGGCGGGTTTGGCTACGACCCGATCCTTCAGCCTGCCGGCTACGAGGTCTCCGTGGCAGAACTTTCCGCTAAGGAAAAGAACGCGATCAGCCACCGCGGCCGCGCTTTCCGGGCGTTGCTGCCGCAGATCGTGAAGGCACTTGCCGGGCAAGATGCAACGTAGAGGTTGACGCCTCCTCGTCGGCAGCCATAGAAGCGACCCGTGACCGGCATTGCGCCGGCGGCGGGTCGCCCTCTTGCGCACAGGCTGACGGATCCCAGGCCATGGGAAATGATGTGCCGCATGTGGCCGGAGACGAGGAACGGCTATTAAAAAACTTCTTTGCATCTTCTGCATCCAAGGTGCCGACTTCGGGGGAAGTAAGGGATATCACACCAACTCCCCTGATGGGGCATCTGGAAGGTAGACACCATGCGCAAGAGAACCACCATCATCGCAGCGGTCGCAGGATTCAGCATGATCGGCCTCGGGGCGGCGCCCGGGTATGCTGCCCCGAGCGACGCGCAGCTCTCCGTTTTCCACGGGGTCCCGGACCTCCCGGTCGATGTCTACGTCAACGGCAAGCTGACCCTTGATGATTTCAAGCCCGGCGACATGGCAGGCCCGCTGGAACTTGCCGAGGGCACCTACACGGTGGCCATCACCGCAGCGGATGCCAAGGATGACAGCTCCCCGGCCATCGGCCCCGTTGACTTGAAGCTTGCCGCGGGTGGAAGCTACACCGCAGCGGCGCACTTGGGCGCCGACGGCAAGCCCACCGCCACCCTGTTCACCAATGACACCTCCAAGGTCAAGGCGGGAGACGGACGTCTCACGGTCCGCCACGTGGCAGCCGCACCGGCCGTCGATGTGCTCGCCGGCAAGGACGCGGTGATCACCGGGCTGGAAAACCCCAATGAGGAAAAGCTCGTTCTGCCCGCAGGCACAGTCTCCGCGTCCGTCGCCGCTGCCGGCACCACCGATCCATTGATCGGACCCGCCGACGTCATGGTCAAGGAAGGCACCGGCACGATTGTCTACGCCTGGGGCAGCTTGGACGATGACAACCTTGCCTTGGCCACCCAGTCGATCTCCGGACTCGGCTCGGCCCCGGGCGGGGTGCCGACCGGCACCGCCGAGGTCAAGGACCCCATGGCCGCACAGGGACTGCTCGTTGGTTTCGGCGCGATCCTTTTGGCAGGCTTCGCCTTCTTCGGTCGCAAGCTGCGTCCGGCAACCATCCGAAAGTAGGCATCATGAACCGGCTTCCCGGCATCGCCGCGGTGGCCCTGATCGTGCTCGGGGGCGCAACTTCAAGTGTGTCCCCGCGCACCGCCGGCGGCCTCCTTCCCCCCAGGGGGGTCGCCACCGTCAGTGCGCCGGCGTCGTCATCGCTTTCCCCCATGAAGCGAACGGCGCCGGCCCCTGCGCCTGTGCAGGTCCTGCCCGAGATCCAGGTCAAGGACGCAAGCGTCAAGCCCGCCGGCAAGGCCCTTCCTGCACCTGCCCGGATCCGCTATCCCGCCATCAAGGCCGACATGCTCGCATCGGAGGTGGGCATTGCCGAGGACGGGGCCATGGAAGTGCCCGATGACGCGGCGATCGCGGGCTGGTACCGGTACTCGGCGGCTCCATCGGATAAATCCGGGAGCACCATCATTGCCGCGCACGCGGGATCCATTCCGACCCCTCGCGGACCGCTCTACGACCTGCGTGAATCGCGCGCGGGCCAAACGATCGAAATCGTCGACACGAAGGGTGCGACAAGCCTCTGGAAAGTCGCTGACGTGGAACAACTACACAAGGAAACCCTTGACCTGGGTCCGTATTTCTCCGATACGGGGGAGCGGAAACTCGTGCTTTTTACCTGCGGGGGGCGCTGGGACAAGGACCGACAAAGCTACGACGACAACATCATTGTCACGGCCATCCCGGCAGGATAGTATCCATGCCATGGCCTCAGCGCTCTGCGCAGGGCCCTTGGGTGGAGGTGGGGATGGATTCGCAGGATGTCGAGGCGCTTGGCCGAGCCTTCTGCGCCGGTGATCCCGAAGCCATGCGGGGCGTCTACGAAAGGTTCTCCCCGCTGGTTTTCACCTTGGCACTGCGTGCGGTGCAGAACCGGCAGGATGCCGAGGACATCGCTCAGCAGGTATTCGTAGCCGCATGGCGTTCCCGCGGGGCTTTTGACCCCGCCAAGGCGGCACTGGGCCCCTGGCTGGTGGGGATCACGCGGAACAAGATCCACGATCTCTATGACCTGCGTACCCGTTCCCGACGAAACGAATCAGCGGTGGTCGAAACGGTCCATGCAGAGCAAAGCACGACCGATACAGAGTCCAACGTGCTTGACCGCGTCCTCGTGCTAGATGCGCTTGAGCGGTTGGGATCGCCGCAACGGGAGATCCTTCATTTGGCTTTCTTAGGCGATCTGACACACGCGACCATCGCTGAGAGAATGAACCTGCCCTTGGGAACGGTTAAGTCACACATCAACAGGAGCCTGAGAAAGCTCCGGGAAGCAATGGCGGTGAGCGATGCGACATCTTGATGATGATGAACTTGCCGACATCGCCTTGAACGGCTTGGCCAGCCTAGAGCCTGGAGCACGTCTGCACCTGGATTCCTGCCCGGATTGCTCGGTCGAGGCCGAGGCGTTTTCGTCGGTGGGTTCGGTGGCGCGCAGCGAAGACTCACTTGAGCGACCGCCGGCCAGCGTATGGGAGCGCATCGCCCTGGAGCTGGATGAAGAGTTGAGTGCTTCTTCGCAAGAACCATCCCTTGTTTCTGGCGAGACGAGCTCGAGAAGTGCCCGATCCGACGATGGAACCGCAATGCCCGCGGCTGGGTTTGGCGTTGATCATCTACGGGCGCACGGGAAGAATTCGCCCCGCATATCGCGGAGTACGCATCCGGCCTCACCTCGCGAGAGGGGCAGTGGACGCGGACGCAAACGGACGAAGGTCTGGATTGCCGGCGCAGTGGCGATCAGCTTCGTGCTCGGCGGGGTAGTTGCCGTGGGGATCGTGCAATTCAGCGGCCGCGACAAAACCGACGTCGTCGAACAGGCGGCCCTGGAGCCGTTGCCCGGATGGAACGCCCGCGGCACGGCGCGTGTGGAAGACAGCGCCGGGAAACTGCAGTTGGTGGTTGACCTTCCGGATAATCAGGTCTCGGGATTCCGTGAGGTTTGGCTTTTGGACCTGGCGGGCAAGACACCTGGATTGCTGAGCGTCGGTGCCCTCAACGGCGACCAAGGGGTCTTTGACCTGCCTCCCGGGGTGGACCTTGCGCAATACAACATCGTGGACGTGTCCAACGAACCCTTTGACGGCGATCCCTCCCACAGCACCGACAGCATCGTGCGCGGCGAACTGGGAGCGGTCGGCTGATCAACCGCCCGCTGCCACGTGGGAATTTGGGACTGCTTGCGCAGTCGACCCGACGTCACCGTTCCTGAACGGAAATAGCATGGGGTGCGTAGACGATACCTGTGTAGAAACTAGATCGTGCTCGTGCCGATATTTTTTCCTTGCCGACCCAACCCCGCGGAGCCGTGCCGGCGGCATGGACGTTGTTGCTCTCCGGCCGGAAGCGGAAATTCTTTGGTGCACGAAGGAATTTACCCGGTGCTACCGCGGCCTCGGCCGGAGCGATAGCGGCGGACCAGCTCTGCGGTGGAAGCATCGTGGTCCATCGAGGGGACCTCATCGGCGGTGAGCTCCTCGGCAATGGTGCCGGCCAAGAGCTTGCCCAGTTCCACTCCCCATTGGTCGAAGGAATCCACGTCCCAGATCACGCCTTCGGTGAAGACCTTGTGCTCGTACAAGGCAATCAAGGTGCCCAGGCTGCGTGGGTCGAGGCGGTCAAGGAGCAAGGTGGTGGATGGTTGGTTGCCTTTGCAGATACGATGCGGGATCTGGTCCTTCGGTGAGCCGGCCTCGCGCAGCTGCGCGGCCGTTCGGCCGAATGCCAGCCCTTCAGCTTGGGCAAAAACATTGGCCGCCAGCAGGTCGTGCTGGTGGCCAAGATCGCTCAGCGGCTCGATCACGGCGATGAAGTCGCACGGGACCAACTTGGTTCCTTGGTGCAGTAGTTGATAGAACGCGTGCTGACCGTTGGTCCCCGGCTCACCCCAGATGACCTGCCCGGTCTGCTGGTCCACCTGCTCACCGGAGCCGGTGACATGTTTCCCGTTGCTTTCCATTTCCAGCTGCTGCAGGTAGGCGGGAAAATGTGCGAGGTAGTGGCTGTAGGGGAGTATGGCTTGGGACGCGGCACCCAGGAAATTGTTGTACCAAACGGAGACCAGCCCCATGATCACGGGGATGTTGCGCCCGAGCGGTGCGGTGCGAAAATGCTCGTCGACGTCGTGGAAACCGCCGAGCATCTCGGTGAAGTTTTCCGGGCCGATCGCGACCATCAAGGACAGGCCGACGGCGGAATCGATGGAATACCGCCCGCCCACCCAGTCCCAGAAACCGAACATGTTCTCCGGATCGATACCGAATTCGGTGACGCCGTGGGTATTGGTGGACACCGCGACAAAGTGCCGGGCGATGGCCGAGTTGTCACCGCCGAGTCCAGACAGTATCCATTCACGGGCGGTGGCGGCGTTGGTGAGCGTTTCCAGGGTGTGCCAGCTCTTGGAACTGATGATGAACAGCGTCTGTGCCGGGTCCATGTCCCGGGTCGCTTCGGTGAACTCGGCTCCGTCGACGTTGGAGACGAACTCGAGCCGCAGGCCCCTGTCGCTGAACGCACGCAGCGCCTGGCAGGCCATCCGCGGACCCAGGTCCGACCCACCGATCCCGACGTTGATGACGTTGCGGATGCGCTGGCCGGTGTGTCCGGTCCATTGCCCGTTGCGGAGATTGGTGGCGAAGGCCGCCATCTTGTCCAGCACCTGGTGGACCTCGGGCACCACGTTCACGCCGTCAACCAGGATCCTTGCCTCACGCGGTGCGCGCAATGCGGTGTGCAGCACGGCGCGGTCTTCCGAGACGTTGATCTTTTGCCCCTCGAACATGGCCGCGATCTTTTGGCGCAAACCGCACTGCTCTGCAAGGTCGAACAACAATTCCAGGGTCTCGCCGTTGATCCGGTTCTTGGCGAAGTCGGCATAGAGCCCCGGAGTCTCGAGGGCTAGAGCGCCGCAGCGCTCCGGATCAGCGTCGAATAGCTTTTGAAGGGTCACCCCGCGCATCGCTTCGGCGTGGCTATGCAGGGCGCGCCAGGCGGAAAGCCCCGTGCGGCCGGAGGCATCGGCGGAGCATTCGGGCTCGTGGTTTTCGGTGCTTGACGTGGACATCGTCTTCCTCCTGGTGGTGCAGTGAGCGCTCTAGAGGCCCGGAAACGGTTCGGTGAGCGAGGCCAGTACGTGGTCGGCCTGGGCCGCGCGCAGCTCGTCGGGCCCGTAGTTGCCGGTGGCGACCCCGACGGCGGTGGCACCGGCGGCACGTGCGGATTCGACGTCGTGCGGGGTGTCGCCGACGACCAACACCTCCCAAGGGGCAAGGTCGCAGCCGTGCAGCCGCGCCGCCTTGGAGATGGCATACCGGGTCACTTCGGCTCGGTCCGGGGAGTCAGAGCCATAGGCGCCAAAGACAAAGTAGCGGTTGAGTTTCCCCGGATCCATCTTGATCCGTGCAGCGCCCTCCATGGCCCCGGAGATCACCCCGAGGATCACCCCGGCATCGGAGAGCCGGTCCAGCAGCTCCCGAGCACCCTCCAGAACCTTGTAGCCCTCCGCGGCCCAGATGTCCTCGGAAAGATGCCAGAGATACTTTGAATACAGCCGTGCCATTTCTTGGTGGGTCGGATCGCGGCCCAGCACCGCCTTGAACGTTGCACGGCCCACCTGGGGATCGGTCTCCCCGGCGGAACTGTGCTCGCCGATGTCGGCACGTACCCCGTGGAGCTTCTCAAAGGCCCACGCCCAGCTCCGGGTTCCGGATCCACCGGTGTGCACCAGGGTTTCATCGATGTCGAACAGTACCGCTATCGGCTGCTTCATGACGCCAGCTTCCCCTTGCTTCTGGTGTGCTCGTCTCCGCGTTGGGCGCGGGACCTGGCTAGGTGGAGGGTTTCTCGTCGTGCCCACCGAATTCCTTGCGCATTGCCGACAGTGCACGGTCCGCGAACTCGTCGAGACGCCGCGAGGAGAACCTGGAGTCCAGTGCGGCGTTGAGGATGGGTGCCGGAACGCCTTCGTCGATGGCCGCGATGGCCGTCCAGCGCCCCTCCCCGGAATCCGAGACCCTTCCGGCATAGTCCTGAAGGTCGGCGGACTGGCGCAACGCCGCCGCGTTGAGATCGATCAGCCAGGAACCGATCACGGTGCCACGGCGCCACACCTCGGCGACCTCGGGAAGGTCAAGATCGTAGCGGTAGTATTGCGGATCCTCCATGGGTGCGGTCTCGGCGTCGCCGTTCTGGGACTGGCTTCCGATGTTCGCCTTGTGCAGGATGTTCATGCCTTCGGCGATAGCGCCCATCATTCCGTATTCGATGCCGTTGTGGACCATCTTCACGAAGTGCCCGGCTCCGCTGGGCCCGCAGTGGAGGTATCCCTGTTCTGAGGTGGACACCTCCCCGTCACGTCCGGGGGTGCGTTCGGCGGCTTCCACACCCGGGGCCAGCGAAGCGAAGACCGGCTCTACCTGGGCGAAGGCGTCCGCTTCCCCGCCGATCATCAGGCTGTACCCGCGATCCAGCCCCCACACCCCGCCGCTGGTGCCGCAGTCGAGGAGACGGATCCCATGTTTGGCGAGTTTTTTCCCATGGCGGATGTCGTCGCGGTAGTAGGAGTTGCCGCCGTCAATGACGATGTCCCCGGAGTCCAGTGCGTTGGCCAGCGAATCGATCACCGAGGTGGTGATCTTGCCGGCAGGCACCATCACCCACACCGCCCGGGGCGCGGCCAGGGCCTTGGCCAGTTCCTGGACCGAACCCGTTCCGGTGGCACCTTCGCCGGAAAGGGACTTGACCGCCTTGGGATCGGGGTCGTAGACGATGCATTGGTGCCCGTCGCGCGATAGCCGCCGGACAAGGTTCGCACCCATCCTGCCCAGACCGATCATTCCTATCTGCATGGCGCTCTCCTAGCCTCTGTTCCCGGGCGCAACCCAGGACTTTTTGGTGATTGCGGATCCCGCTTCAGCGCACCGGTGCACGGCCGCGGGGAAGGGAAGGCCGTGGTGGTGTTCGTCCCCGCGCGGAGTGTGGGGAGATTCTTCGCGGGACAGGGTTGCCAAGTGGCTGCGAGGTACACCGCATCCACGGCGGTCACGTGCTTGGACCTGCATCGCCTGCCGTTTCGAGCACCCGCTGAGCGACGCAAACATCTGGTGCCATCGCCTTGGGTGGCACCTGCACGCGGGAAACGCGTTGGCTGTGTTTGCGGTTCTTCTCGTCGTAGTCATTCTTATCCCGGGGGCTCTCGCGAAGAGTTGGCCGCGGGGGCCGGTCGAACACATTAAATCTAGGCTTCAATCCTTTCAGGAGTCAACGGCTACCACGAAGCTTTTCATTGATTTGCCCAACAGCTCCAAGGGACCAACACCTACCCTAGAATGCGGTGGTCCTCGGGCGTAGATTGAATAGCAGGTACCGCAACCAGGACGCTGGCGCCCGTGCCTCCTTGGTGGCTTGAAAGCCAGCACAAGGGGGCTAGGTGCCGCTGATACGATCCGTGAGCAGTGCCCCCGTGCCAGGAAGAGCCGGCTGTTCCCGGCACGCGATACGTTGCATCGGTTGCCGGCCGCGCACGGTAAGGAACGCAACGATGGATCAAGACCAGCTCGAGCTCAGCAGCAACCTGGCCAGGCAATTGCGGGTGGATTCCATCCGTTGCAGCACCAGCGCAGGTTCCGGGCATCCCACCTCGTCCTTGTCGGCGGCGGACCTGATGGCCGTGCTGCTGGTGGGACACCTGCGCTATGACTGGGACCGGCCCGATTTACCGGGAAACGACCACCTGATTTTCTCCAAGGGCCATGCCTCCCCGTTGCTGTATTCGATGTACCGGGCCGTCGGGGTGGTCAATGCAGATGAGCTCATCAATACCTACCGTCGGCTGGGCGCGCGCCTAGCCGGGCACCCCACCCCGGCGCTGCCATGGGTCGATGTGGCAACCGGCTCCCTGGGACAGGGCCTGCCCGACGCCGTCGGCATCGCCTTGGCCGGGAAGTACCTCGATGAACTGGACTACCATTCGTGGGTGCTGTGCGGGGACAGCGAGACGGCCGAAGGATCGATCTGGAAGGCACTGGACAAAGCCAGCTACTACAAGCTCGGGAACCTGACCGCGATCGTGGACATCAACCGTCTGGGCCAGCGAGGCCCCACCGAACTTCAATGGGACCTGGAGCGCTATGCCGCCCGGGTCCAGGCCTTTGGCGCCCGCGCCATCGTCATCGACGGCCACGATCTGGAAGCCATCGATGCCGCATTGGGCCAGGGACGCGAAGGCACTGACCAGCCGACGGTGATCTTGGCCAGGACCATCAAGGCCAAGGGGGTCCCGGAGCTTGAAGACAAGAACGGCTGGCACGGCAAGGCGCTGCCCCCTGACATGGCAGAACGGGCGATCAAGGTCTTGGGCGGAGCCACGGATTTGCGGATCTCTTCCCCTTCGCCCGCCGATGGCCAGGTGGAACCGGCCATCAGGCCGGACCCGGGCGCCAAAATCGATCTTCCCGTTTTCGAACTTGGTGAAAAGGTTGCCACCCGGGTGGCCTTCGGGGCAGCCATCGCCGCGCTGGCGGCCCGCCCGGAGATCGTCGTGGTGGACGGGGAAGTCGGGAACTCCACGCACGCCGAGGACTTCGGGGCGGTATGCCCCGAGCGGTACTTTCAGATGTTCATCGCCGAGCAGCAGCTGGTCGCATCGGCCGTCGGCCTGGCGGTGCGCGGTTACATCCCGTTCGCTTCCACCTTCGCCGTCTTTTTCTCACGCGCCTTCGACTTCATCCGCATGGCAGGGATCTCGCGTGCCAATATCCGTTTGGTCGGTTCCCACGCAGGGGTTGAGATCGGGGAAGACGGACCATCCCAGATGGCGTTGGAGGACCTTGCCTCCCTGCGCGCCGTGTTCGGGTCCGTTGTCCTTTACCCGGGCGATGCCACCTGCACGGCAGCTCTTACCGCGACGATGGCAGATACCCGGGGAATCGTTTACCTGCGCACCACCAGGGGCGCCTACCCGGTGATCTACCCGGCCGGGGAAGCCTTCCCGATCGGCGGTTCCAAGGTGCACCATGCCGCCCCCGGGGACCAAGTGGCACTGATCGGGGCAGGAGTGACGCTTCACGAATGCCTGGCAGCGGCCAAGGAGCTTGGCGGACTGGGCATCCAGGCCCGGGTCATCGACGCCTACTCCATCAAGCCGATTGACCGTGATGCCCTGGTGGAGGCGTGCATGGCCACCGGCAGCCGCCTGGTCGTGGTGGAGGACCACTACCCCGAAGGGGGACTGGGCAGTGCCGTGCTTGAAGCATTGGCGGACGCCTCCGTGCCAGCACTGAATATCGCACACCTCGCGGTGCAGTCACTGCCCACCTCGGGCAAGCCGGCCGAACTCCTGGACGCAGCAGGGATCTCTTCCCGGCATATCGTGGCAGCCGCACGGAAACTTGCCGGGCAATGAAAGAGCATAAAGTTCCGGTGAACAATCAAACCCCCGAGAAACAAGGACGCACGATGAAACCCACACAGCAGCTGCATGAGTCGGGCCAAAGCCTCTGGCTGGACAACATCACCCGAAGCCTCCTGGATTCGGGCACACTTGAGCACTATGTCAAAGAGGACTCGATCACCGGGCTGACCTCCAATCCGACAATCTTCGAGAAGGCCATCGGGACCGGTTCGGACTACGACCAGGACATCGCGGCAGCCAAGGGCGCCGGGACCCCGGATGAGGAAGTCTTCTTCGAGTTGGCCATCGCCGACCTGCGCCGTGCTGCGGATATTTTTGCCCCCATACACGCACAAACCGACGGGGTGGACGGCTGGGTTTCCCTGGAGGTATCCCCGCTGCTGGCACATGACACCGGTGCCACGATAAAACAAGCCAAGGCTCTGCATGCCAAGGCCGGACGGTCGAACATCTTCATCAAGATCCCCGGGACCCCGGAGGGACTGCCGGCCATCGAGGAGTGCATCTTCGCCGGGGTACCCATCAACGTGACCCTGCTTTTCTCGGCCGGGCAATACCAGAACGCCGCTGAGGCATATCTAAGGGGCATCGAGCGGCGGGTGGCCGCCGGCCGGAATCCCGTGGTCCACTCGGTGGCCTCGGTCTTCGTCAGCCGGTGGGATAAGGCGGTCGCCGGGCGGGTTCCGGGCCATCTCGAGGACCGGTTGGGCATCGCGGTCTCGACGCAGGTCTACCAGGGGTACCGTAGGTTGTTTGATTCCCCGCGCTGGGGCCGGTTGGCCAATGAAGGTGCCAGGGCGCAACGCCTGCTCTGGGCCAGCACCTCCACCAAGAACCCGAATGCTCCGGACACCTTGTACATCGAGGCGCTTAGCGCACCATTTACCATTAACACCATGCCCGAGGCCACGCTGCTGGCGTTTGGCGAGCACGGCGTGGTGGGGGACCTGCAGGAGTCCAGCCCCCGGGGCGCCAAGCAGACACTGGCATCTTTCGCTGAGTTCGGCATCGAGCACGAGGCATTGGCCAAAGAGCTCCTACGCGAGGGAACCGAGTCTTTTGAGGCCTCGTGGAAGAACCTTCTGGGCAGCATTGCCGCCAAGGGCAACAATCTGGCCGGCAGCGGTCACTAGAAACCGATGCGGCGGGGATTCGCGCGCGGCATCGGACACCATTTTCGGGAAGGACGAACCATGGGAAAGCATGACCAGAACGACCAGCTGGTGAAACTTAGCGACATCAAGGAAACGATCAAGCTCGGTGACCTGGATATCCGCGGGTACGTGGTGAAGGACAAGGAAGGCGAGGTGATCGGAAAGGTCGAGGACCTGCTGATCGACCAGAGCGAGAACACGGTCCGCTTCCTGCTGGTGGAATCCGGCGGGTTCCTGGGAATGGGTGTGAGCAAGTCCTTCATTCCCGTCGATGCGATCGCACGCATCGCCAAGGAGGAGGTCCACATCGACCAGACCCGTGAACGCGTGGCCGGTGCACCGCCGTATGACCCCGAGCTGGTGGGCACCCGCTCCTACCACCAAGACGCTTTCGACTACTACGGCTATACGCCCTACTGGATGGGGGGATATTCGGTTCCCGGCATCCCCTTCCAATTCTAGGGTCCGGATGCCGGAGGCCCAGGACCAAGCTTGGGGCATCGCAACGGGCCTGGAACGGGGAAACCGGTCGCATCGATTAGGACATGCCCGGCGGGTCCATCGGTGATCTGGGCTCGCCGATCCATAACCTGTGCGGCCCGGCCGGGTTGGTCGCCATAATGCGCGACCTGCTCAACGGCGCAGGTGTCGATGACATCCGCACGGATGAATTCATCGGATACCGAAAGCAGTCTGCAAGGTGGAAAGCATGCTCGATTGGGTTCCGCGGTGCTGGGCAGCAGGCGTTGTCTCCAGGCCCGGAGCGACAAGCATCACCGCCGTCCGCCTCGCGGTCGCCCGGTCCAGGCCAAGTAGGTGGACAGTGCTCCCACGGCGCCAACGGCGCCTGCCACCAGGGGCTTCCCCCAGGTTTTTAGCCGCTTGCTGTCCGCCGTCGCCACATCCCCGATGCCTCGGATGAAGGCGGCAGCGACCATCCCGGCGACCAGCCGGTTGCCTATCTGCTCTGCACGGAGAACCAGCGGTTCCAATTCGGATGTTTGCAAATGAACTTCGACGCCGTCATCCATGCTCCCAAGCAATCGTTCCAGCTTTTCGGGCAGATCCATGCCCAGCTCGGCTACCGTCATGCCCAGCCGGGAGAATCCCTGGGCGAGCTTGCGCGGTTCGAAACGCTCCATGGCCATGGCCGTGGCATAGGGCTTGAGCACCTTGCCCAGGCTGAAATCCGGATTCAGGCGGGTGCCCATTCCCTCGGTCATGAGCAGCATCTTGGCAAGCAGTGCCATCTCACGTGGCAGTTGAAGATGATGGTTGCGCAAGATGGCTAGCAGTTGCACGACCAGCGGACCGATTTCCAGTTCGCCTAGTGTCTTGCCTTGGTATGCCTCGATGAACCGGGCGGTGTCATGGCGCAACGCACTGCGGCTGGTGGTCGGCGGTGCGGTGGAAAGTTCCAGAAGCGCGTTGCTGATCCGGTCGGGGCTGTTCGCCGTGAATGCCTGGAGCAGTTTGGCCAACCGTTCACGCAGCGGTGGGCTCACTTCGCCAACCATTCCAAAGTCGATCAGCCCGATGGTGCCCGCCTTTTCGACAAACAAGTTTCCTGGGTGCGGGTCGGCGTGGAAGAAGCAGTCCTCAAAGATCATTTTGGCTGCGGCCCGGGTCGCGCGGTCAGCAACTTCATGCGTGTCGATTCCGGCCTCTGCCAGTCCCTGGGCATCGTCGACCTTAATGCCGCGGATCCGTTCTATGGTGAGCACCCTGGTGCTTGTTGTCGTCCAAAAGATCCTGGGAAAGTGGATGCCCTCGAAATCAGCGAAGTTTGTGGCGAAACGCTCCGCGTTGCGCCCTTCCTGCAGGTAGTCGAGTTCTGCGCGCAGTGTTGCGGCGAAGTCGGCTGCGATTTCACCGAAGTTGAAGTCGGCGGCTGCCGTCCAGTTGTGGCTGGCGTAGGTGGCAAGGTTTTGCAGGATCTCCAGGTCCTCGTTGACACGTGCGACAATGCCGGGGCGGCGAACCTTGACGACGACGTCGGTGCCGTCGAAAAGCGTCGCAGCATGGGCCTGTCCGATCGATGCACTGGCCAAGGGCTTGTTGTCGAAGGAAGCAAACAGTTCTTCCGGCGTGGCGCCCAGCTCCTGCTCGATGGTCGAACGGATGGCTTCGGCGCTTACGGCAGGTGCGCCGTCTTGAAGCTTGGAAAGCTCGGTGAGATATCCCGGGGGCAACAGGTCCGGGCGGGTGGAGAGCATCTGTCCGAGCTTGATGAACACTGGGCCGAGCTCTTCGAGTGCGAGCCGGATGCGGTGGGGGTTGGAAATCGGGGGTCTTGAGCCCATGGCTTGGGCCACGCGCCACCTGCCCACCCCGGTGGCCGCAGCGAGCGACCCCATTCCGTGGCGGCTGAGGATCTCCGCGACCTGTGCCAGGCGTTCAAGGTGGGTGTTCATGCCCGTGGTTCCGAATCCTCGGTGCCACCAAGGAATTGCGCGCCAACTGCAGATGCTCTCATACCCCTCAGTATGGGCAGTTGAGCAACAAGTTGCCAGTTGCGATCTCCGTGTTCACCTCAATGTTCAAATCTGCTGGCAGGGGAGCTTGCCCCACCGGGTGAGTGGAAACGCACCCTGCGGGGGTCTTGTCGCCGCAAGGCATTTGATGCGCGGGATCAAACACATCGACAACGGCGGGTAGGTGGCTAGCAGCGGTTGGGCCGCACTCGGTTGGAGGGCGCCGGCAGGTCCCCGGCACCGGGGAGCAAGCCGCATCGGCTCCTGTCGGTGCAATGGCCGCCCATGTCCCTGCGCCGCGAAATATTCAACTTTCCGAACGGAAAGTAAATGCTAACCTGAAATCACGCGCAGTTCACGGAAGGGCCGCGAGCCAGAAGAAGATCCGCATATCGACAGGCTCGATGCAGCACGTTTGTTGCGGGACGCCGAATCCGTGAGCCCTCAGGCCCACGCCGGTATCGATTCCCGCGTACAGCCGCTGATCAAGCGATGGTCCCCGGATGTCTTGTTTGCCTACGCCGCAACATTCCTTTTGCTGTTCACCGACCAGGGCAACGGCCTGGCCGCGAACCCCGCCTCCGCGGCATCGTATGCGAACCTCTTGCTGATTCCACTGCTGGCAGGTCTCATGCTTGTCCAGGGATTGCGCAACAGGCTCCCCATTGCGGAGGTCAAACCGCTCCAGGGACGCAAGCTGCTGTTCTTGTTCCTGGGGATCTTGGTGTTCATGGCAGTGCCTGCGGCAAGTTTTTTCGGGGTCGGTTTTCCGTGGTGGGTGTGCATCATCGTCGCCGCAGTCCTTGCGGTGATTGCCGGGCTGGCCACCAATGCCTGGCCGAAGGGAGTCCCCGGCACCATTGTCGAGCATGCTGAGCCGGTTCCACGGCCGCCGTTGGGAACCAGTGCCCGATGGGCCACCGCGGGCCTTGGCCTGTATTTCGGGTTCACCGGTGCCATCCTGGTGTTTGAATGGTTTCCGCTTGCGGCCTTCGTTCTGAGCATCATCTTGCTGGCGTTGATTGGCTTTGCCCATGCCCGCTGGGACCTGACAAGCATGGGATCCCAATGGATGAAACGGCATTGGACCGCATGCGCTGCATCGGCCGGACTGATGTTTTCCCTAGCCCTCATCGTGGTCAAGGCCGCTATGGACGCACCGCTTGTCGGGATTGCCGGTGGCTTGGTCATCGCCGTGCCCCTTATTGCCGCTGCGCTGATGCCCGGACGGCGGCAATGAGCGAACGAAAGCCTTCGCGCGGCCATCCGCGGCACCTGCTCGATGACGCACTGAAGACCCCCGTGCGGTTCTCCGCCATGGCAGCATTGCGCAACGAGCTCGAGATTGATTTCGCCACCCTCGCAGAACTCGTCGAGGCGGGGGACTCCGCGCTGAGCAAGGCGGTAGCCCTACTCAAGGAGGCGGGCTACATCAGCGTTCGCAAGGGATACGTCGCGAACAGGCCACGTACCTGGATCAGGGCCACGCCTGCCGGCATGAAGGCCTTGGCCACTCACAGTGCGGCGCTGCAAGCCATCGCGACCGGTGTGGATCCGGGGGAACCCACGCACTAGCGGATACCGCGCGCAGCCTGTCCCCGGCCCGCATCAAACCGAGCGGAGGTATCGATCCTCGAGGGAGTAGTGCGTGAAACGGGAGAAGCTCCGGTCCTCATCTCGTGGTCGGTTGGCGACGGAGGCAAGCAGCCAGTCGATTTGCGCGGTGATGGTTTGCCCGTAGGTTCACACTGGCCGGTACCCCAGTGCGACCGAAGCGCTCGTATCCAGGAGGATCGGCGGGGTGGAGTTCCACGGGTGGTCCCCGAGGTCGGGATCCGCGATGCCATCGAGCAGCACCTCGCGCCAGTGATGGCCCATGTGGGTTGCGATGGTGCGAGTGATCTGTAGTCCCGTGGGAGCATCCGGGTCGGCACTGTTCAGGATGCGCGCAGCGGGATGGGCGGCCACGGTTTCCACCAGGGCGGCGGTGTTCACCGCTGCCGTGGTGTGGTCGCCGCCGCGGCCGGAATCGGCAAGAAACACCGCTGGCCGCCGATCCAGGATGCGCTTGAGGAACATCCATTCACGAGGATTGGACGCACCCGCGCCGTGGACCTTCGATGCCCTAATGATCGTCACCGGTGCGCCGCTGTCTAGCAGCACATGCTCGGCGGCGGCTTTGTTGGTGCCGTAGCCTTCGAGGGTGGTGAAGTCCCCATGCCCCGGGTCCAGCGTCGCGGCGGTCTCCGGGATGGGTGCGTGGAAATGCGGGACGGCATCGGAGTTCACGTGGTTTCCGGCGGCGTCCACATAGACGGCCTTGCTGGAGAACATCACCGTGGAATCCACGTCTGCCAGGTGGGGGAGCAGTGTGCTTGCGTGTGCCCCGGTGTAGCAGGCGGCATCGACGAGCAGCTCGGCGCCGGCCCCGACAGCCCGGGCCAGCTGCTCGTTCTCGTGCCTGTCCGAGGCCAGGAAACGGGCGCCGTCCTCGAGGAGGTCGGTGGGCATCTTGGTGACATCGCTCCCCGTGACATGCACGGACCAAACGGCGGCCAGCAATCGGTGGGAGACGGCGCGGCCCAGGACCCCGGCGCCGCCAAGTATCAATGCTCGTTCATGTATCCCCTGCATCCTTTGCCAGCATTGGCGGAAATCAACCGTATCCGCCTCAGCATGCGACGAGCCCGGCAACGCGTACGTGCCCGTAGCCGGGACGATGGCGTGTGCAGTTCCTAGATCTCCGAGTCATCCACGGTGCGCGTGGTCCGGGTGACCCCGTCAACGTCGTCGCGTCCGCTGACGGTCCTTTGCGTCGAAACCGTCCGTCGGCTGCGGAAGGTGAAGACCAGTCCGAGCACGAAGACCAACGCTCCGGCGCCCATGAGCAAGTTCCCGACAAACGGCAGGTCGATCCAACTCACTTCCACGTTCAGGGCGAAGCGAAGAACCGCACCGATAACAAAGAGCAATATTCCGGCACCGATACTCATAACGTTTACACCTTCCGGGGTGGCTGTTGGTTCACGAACGTATTATCCGCATTTCCAGCCTACTGATTTTCCGCCGGGTTATCAGCCAATTGACGGTTCGATGTGGCGAAACACGGCGTCGGAGCAGGTGCGGGATCAAATCCCGCACCTGGCCCGAACCGAGCTCGTCTCTGGCCTGCTGCTATGGCCTAGGCGTCCAGGAGCTGGCGCAGGACGTACTGCAGGATACCGCCGTGACGGTAGTACGACTCCTCGGCGGGGGTGTCGGTGCGCACGCGCATGGTGATCTCGCGGGCATCACCGTCGGATTCCACCTTCACGGTGACCTCCTTGGGCAGCGACTGCGTGTCGGCCAGCCCGGTGATGGAGAAGACTTCCTCGCCGGTGAGCCCGAGCGACTCGGCAGTTTCTCCGTCGCGGAACTGCAGCGGCAACACCCCCATGCCGATCAGGTTGGAGCGGTGGATCCGCTCGAACGAGGTAGCCAACACGGCCTTGACCCCTAGCAGCAAGGTGCCCTTGGCGGCCCAGTCACGCGAGGAGCCCGAGCCGTAGTCCGAGCCCGCCAGCACCACCAGCGGCGTGTTCGCTTTCTGGTAGGCCAGTGACGCATCGAAGATGGTGGTTGTCTCGGTTCCCGGCAGGTGCCGGGTGAAACCGCCCTCGGTGCCCGGGACCAGCTTGTTGCGCAGGCGCACGTTGGCGAAGGTCCCGCGAATCATCACGTGGTGGTTGCCACGACGCGAACCGTAGGAGTTGAAGTCCGCCGGTGCCACACCTCGTTCCACCAGGTAGGCGCCCGCGGGGGAGTCCTTCTTGATGGCGCCGGCTGGGGAGATGTGGTCGGTGGTGACCGAATCCCCTAAGTAGGCCAGCACGCGTGCGCCGGTGATGTCACCGATAGGCTCGGGGCTCCGGCCCACGCCTTCGAAGTAGGGCGGGTGTTGCACGTAGGTGGACTCCTCGTCCCAGGCGAACTGGTCACCATCGGGAATGTTCATCCCGCGCCAGTTCTCATCCCCGTGGTAGACATCCGCGTATCCCTTGGTGAACATCGAGGCCTCGAGGTTTGCATCGACAACCGCTTTGACCTCCTCGGAGGTGGGCCAGATGTCGCGCAGGTAGACCTTGTTGCCCTCGGTGTCCTCGCCGAGCGCATCGTTGATCAAGTCGACGTGCATTGACCCGGCCAGCGCATAGGCGATGACCAGCGGCGGGGAAGCCAGGAAGTTCATTTTCACTTCCCCGTGGATACGTCCCTCAAAGTTGCGGTTGCCCGAGAGCACCGAGGCGACGGTGAGGTCCTGGGAGTTCACTGCCTCACTGACTTCCGGGATCAGAGGGCCCGAGTTGCCGATGCAGGTGGTGCAGCCGTAACCGACCAGGTTGAAGCCCAGCGTTTCCAGGTAGGGAGTCAGCCCGGAGCGGTTGTAGTAGTCGGTGACCACGCGCGAGCCCGGGGCCAGCGTCGTCTTCACCCACGGCTTGGAACGCAACCCCTTCTCGGCGGCCTTCTTGGCCAGCAGCCCGGCGCCGAGCATCACGGTGGGATTGGAGGTGTTGGTGCACGAGGTGATGGCCGCGATGACCACCGAGCCGTGGTCGAGGCTGTGCTTCGCTCCCCCCAACTCGATGTCGGTGGGCTTGGAAGGCCAGGTGACCGCGGCCTCCCCGGTGCTGAAGTCGTACGGGGGAAGATCACGCGGGATGCGGCTGCTAATGGCCACCGGATCGCTGGCGGGGAAGGATTCCTCGGAGGCCTCGTCGAGGCCGCCGGCAATGGCATCCTCGTGGGAGTCCCCGGCGAGCAGATGGCGTATCGCGCCCTGGGCGGCGGCCAACGGGATGCGGTCCTGCGGACGCTTGGGTCCGGCGATCGATGGCTGCACGGTGCCAAGGTCCAGTTCCACGACCTGGCTGAAGTCCGGGATGTGCTCGGGATCGTGCCAGAGTCCCTGTTCCTTGGCGTAGGCCTCGACCAGCTTGACCTGGTGGTCCGAGCGTCCGGTGAGGCGCAGGTAGTCAAGGGTCTCGTCGTCGATGGGGAACAGTGCGCCGGTGGAGCCGTACTCCGGGGACATGTTCCCCAGCGTGGCGCGGGTCGCCAGCGGCACGTTGGGAACCCCGGGGCCGAAGAAGTCGACGAATTTTCCCACCACGCGGATCTTGCGCAGCAGCTCGGCGACGGTGAGCACCAGGTCGGTGGCGGTGGTGCCCTCGGGCAGCTCACCGGAGAGCTTGAGACCTACGACCTGCGGGATCAGCAGGCTCATCGGCTGGCCGAGCATGGCGGCCTCTGCCTCAATGCCGCCGACGCCCCAGCCCATCACGCCTAGGCCGTTGACCATCGGGGTGTGCGAGTCGGTGCCGACCAGGGTGTCCGGGTAGGCCTGGGGTCCGTCGGGGCCTTCGCGGGTGAACACCACGCGGGAAAGGTATTCGAGGTTGACCTGGTGGCAGATCCCGGTGTCCGGCGGGACCACCAGGAAGTCGTCAAAGGAGTGCTGGGCCCAGCGCAGCAGCTGGTAACGCTCCTGGTTGCGCTTGAACTCATAGTCGGCATTGATGCTGAAGGCATCCGAGCGGGCGAAGACGTCGGCGATCACGGAGTGGTCGATGACCAGTTCGGCGGGGATCAGCGGGTTGACTTTCTTCGGGTCTCCGCCCAAGGCGGTCATTGCATCGCGCATGGCAACCAGGTCGACCACGCAGGGGACGCCGGTGAAGTCCTGCATCAGCACACGTGCCGGGGTGTACTGGATTTCGCTGGCCGTCTCGGCCGCCGGGTCCCAGGCCGCAAGGGCGTTGATTTGTTCGGGGGTGACCAGCCGGCCGTCCTCGTTGCGCAACAGGTTCTCGAGCAGGACCTTGAGGCTGTAGGGCAGGCGGGCTGAGCCTTCGACGGCATCGAGTCGGTGGATCTCGTAGCTTTTGCCGTCGACTTCTAGCTGGGAACGGGAATTGAAGGAGTTCGTGGTCATTGAAACGCGGTCCTCTCACATGGGGGTCCGGTCGGTTTGTTAGCGACCGGTGTCTGGGTGCCTAGAAAACTGCAGATACCAGGGGGTTGGCGCTATCCCCACCTCCGATCCGGCGATCCATGCGGCGCACACCAAGTGCCTTGCGGCGGGACGGGGCCACGGGCGCGATGTCCTTGCGTGTCAACTCCATTTCAACCTACCGCCAGAACGCGAAATTGAACATGGCTGGTAACCGTGATTGGCCGGTCCATCCGATGGCCCGGCCGCTGAAATGCCCGGCACCGGGACATAGCCGTGGTGCGGAGGAAATCCGATACTTGACCTGCGCATGAGTACGGGGCCATCCTTGGGCAAGAACTAAA
This sequence comes from Paeniglutamicibacter antarcticus, assembly GCF_039544305.1. Taxonomy (NCBI): domain Bacteria; kingdom Bacillati; phylum Actinomycetota; class Actinomycetes; order Micrococcales; family Micrococcaceae; genus Paeniglutamicibacter; species Paeniglutamicibacter antarcticus. Next base: position 49,479 of record NZ_BAABLK010000015.1, on the reverse strand, counting down.
ACCCCGGGGAAGACGAGGAAACATGAAGAAGTTTTCACTCACCGCCATGGCCCGTTACCAGATGCAGCGGGCGGCACAGGTTTCCAGCGGGCGCAGCGCCACTACCGTTTTTGGCGGCCATGAGCATACCCTGCGGCAAACGGTGATCGGCCTGGCTGCGGGGACAGAACTCAAGGAGCACGTCAATCCCGGAGAAGCAACGATCCTGGTGCTCAGCGGTAGGATCCGGTTGACGTCGGGGGATGAGCACTGGGAGGGACGGACCGGGGACTTGCTGGTGTTGCCCTCGGGGAATTCGCAGATCACCGCGTTGGAGGAATCCGGGATACTGCTGAATGTGGCGAAGATCGATCGCCGCAATGCCCAGGCAAACCCGGAATCCGATCCAAAAGACTAGCGCAAGCGGTTCCGGCGCTTCGTGATCCCCTCCTTGACTCGACTACTTTCCCCCGCGACGTCGTGACATGGACACTCCTCGATGCTTGGAAAGCGGTGCCGATGGCACTGGGCTGTCCCGCTGCCCGGACCGGGGTGACATCGGGCAGTCAAGACATCGTCCTGGATCGGAATCCGTGCTCAGCGGTGGGTGAGCAGCAGCCGGAGCCTTGCCATGCCTGGGGACGGGTAACCAAGGCGAACCCCGTCGCGTGCCCGGGCAAGCGACCGGCCTGGCCTTGGCAAGATGGACGCGCGCGAGGGTCTTAGCAATGCTCTTGAAACGGCACCGAACCAGCTGAGTCTTTGGACACATTCACAGCAGCTACCCAGTGGATCCCCATCGCGTTAAGAGACACTTAAGTTGATGAATACTTTGCTTGCGCTACAGGCCGCGGCCGCCGATCCCTCCGGTGGAAGCCTGATTTCACGATTCGCCGACTGGGCGGTGCACCTGATGGAGCTCATCGGGGCACCGGGCGCTGCGCTGGCCATCGCCTTGGAGAACCTGTTTCCGCCGCTGCCTTCCGAGGTTATCCTGCCGCTTGCCGGGTTCACCGCCAGCCGCGGGTCCTTCTCGCTGGTTGAAGCGCTGCTGTGGACCACGATTGGTTCCCTTGTCGGCGCCTACGCGCTGTACTGGGTGGGCAGGGCGTTGGGCCGGACGCGTACACGCGCGATTTTCGGCTGGCTGCCCTTGGTGGACCTGGGCGACGTGGACAAGGTCGAGGGCTGGTTTGACCGAAATGGTTCCAAGGCCGTGTTCTTCGGGCGCATGATCCCGATCTTCAGGTCGCTGATCTCCATCCCCGCGGGCATCACCAAGATGAACCAGGCGCGGTTCCTGGCGCTTACGGCTGCCGGGTCCTTGATCTGGAACTCGATCTTCGTCTTGGCCGGCTACTACCTCGGTGAAAACTGGCACATCGTTGAGGCCTACGCGGACGTCTTCCAGAAGATCGTCATCGTAGCGGTCCTGGCGTTGATCGTTTTGTGGTTGGTGCTTAAGGTGCGAAAGTCCAAAGCCGGTGCCGCCTCGCGCGAACTGGAAAAGGACACCACCGACTGATCAGGGATACGTTCCGGACTCACTCTTCGCAGAACCCGGTCGTTGCACCTTCCCCATGGGGGAGCGGGCAGCTGCCGGGTTTTTTGCTGCCACACGGACTTTCCGCACCGCGGTGCCGGTAGTCCTCGTGCTCCTTATCCCTTGACACGAGCCGTCATCGGATTTAGGTTAGTTACACAAGTAATGAACCGATGAACCAACGTAGTGGTTCGACGGAGGGAATCTCGGAAGGCGGTTCGCAGTGAACATGATCGATGATTCCCGGCCGATCTTCCTGCAGATCGCCGAGCTGATCGAAAACGACATCGTATCCGGGGCAATCAGCGAGGAATCACAGGTCCCCTCGACCAACGAATTCGCCGCCTACTACCGCATCAACCCAGCCACCGCAGCCAAGGGCGTGAACCTCTTGGTGGAGAGCGGCATTCTTTACAAGAAGCGTGGAATTGGCATGTTTGTATCAACAGGGGCCCGGGCGGAACTGCTCGAGGCCCGCCGCCAGGACTTCCGGCTCCAGTACATCGTGCCGCTGGCCCGCGAAGCCAAAAAACTGGGCTTCAGCGCGGAACAACTCAACTCCATGGTCAACCAGGCCCTGGGCTCTGAGGCATTCGAAGGAAGTGACGTTCGATGAACAAGACCTCCACAGCCGCCATCCAGGTGCGTCACCTCGTCAAGTCCTACAAGGACATCAAAGCGTTGGACGACATTTCACTTACGCTCGAGCCCGGACGGATCTACGGCCTGCTTGGCAGAAACGGTGCGGGCAAGACCACCCTGATGTCGGTGCTCAGCGGGCAGGGATTTCCCACCAGCGGCGAGACCCGGATCTTCGGAAGCGATCCCTTCGAAGACGATGCAACGCTCTCGCGGATCTGTTTCATCAGGGAATCCCAGAAATACCCCGAGGACTTCACCGCCACCCAAGCCTTCAGGGCCGCATCGATGTTCTTTACCAACTGGTCCCAACAGCTGGCCGATGAGCTCAGCACGGCGTTCGCCTTGCCGCTCAAACGTAAGATCAAGAAACTCTCCCGTGGCCAGCTCTCGGCCGTGGGCGTGATCATCGGGATGGCATCGCGCGCCGAGATCACCTTCTTCGACGAGCCCTACCTCGGCCTCGACGCGGTGGCGCGGCAGATCTTCTACGACCGCCTGGTCGAGGATTTTGCCGAACATCGGCGCACCATCGTGCTCTCCTCCCACCTGATCGATGAGATCGCGAACCTTCTTGAACACGTGGTGCTGCTGGACGAGGGCAGTCTCATGCTCAACGAAGACGCGGAGTCGCTGCGCGGATCGGCCGTCGCCGTGACGGGAAACGTGGAGAAGGTCAACGCCTTCACCGCCGGCCACGAGGTGCTGCACGTCGATTCACTCGGATCGCTGGCCTCGGTAACCATCAAGGCCCGGCTGAGCCAATCCCAGCGGGCAGCGGCAGCCGAAGCCGGCCTCGAAATCTCCGCGGTTCCTCTGCAACAACTCATCGTGCGCATCACCCTGGCCGCGCAAGCCGGCCAAGAGACAGAGGAAAGCCTGGAGGTCCTGCGATGAACCGCATCGTGAACGTTGCCCGCATGCAACTGATCAACAAATGGACGTTCCTCGGGATACCGATGATCATCCTGGCAGGTTCCACGGCCCTGACCTTCTCTGTGTGGGCGTTGATTCCCAAGGACGTCACCGACGGTGTCTTGGTCTCCGGCTCGAGCCAGGCCGTCATGTGGTATTTCCTGGCCCTGGGAATCCAGTCGCTGGTCTACACCTTCCCGTTTTCACAGGCCATGAGCGTGTCGAGGAAGACCTTCTATCTCGGCACGCTGGGGCTCTTCGCCTCGATCGCGCTAGGGTATTCTGTACTCTTCTACGTGCTCGGGGTGATCGAAAAGGCCACCGACGGGTGGGGAATGAACGGACAGCTCTTTGCGTTGGGCTGGATCGCGCAGAACAACCCGGCGGTGCAGATCTTCTTCTACTTCGTGCTCATGGTGATGTTGTTCATGGTCGGTTTCTGGTGCGCAACGATCTACATGCGCTGGAAGGCCACGGGCCTGCTGGTGACGGGCATCGGTTTCGCGCTCCTGCTGGTTGCCGGGATCGGTGTGCTGACCCTGAACAGTTGGTGGATGGGGTTCTGGACCTGGGTCGGCGGTGCCACCGTGACGGGCTTGGGAGTTCTGCTCGGAGCACTGTGCTTGGTGCTGGCCGGCGGTTCCTATTTGACCATGCGTCGCGCGACCACCTAGGTGCGCGGCTGCACCAAACCACCTCACGCCCTGGTCCTGCCGCGGGAATATGGAGTCCACCTGGGCCCGTGCCCGGGAACGGCATTTCGTAGAACTGTTCTTGAGGAGCCCTCAGCACGTGGTGGTCTTCCTGGCAGTGATGTCCGTCCGGGGTCGTGAGACAAGAGCGTGCCAAGGCAGGCAAGGACCTGATCGTTGCCGCGAGTTAGGGTTATCCAGCGGCACACCATCGAGTTTTGCGCCAGCGGCAATCCTTGGGCGGAAGCGTACGCCTGAAGACGTTTGGCGGGCTGGATAATTCTCCGGCGGCTGCGCAGCTGGGCGGGGGGCAGGATGTGCAGATGCGGGCAGCGATAAGCGGCAATCCGCTAATAAACCTTAGTAGACTGGAAGTTAAGCCAGCTATGCCAAGGAGTGCCTGATGTCCAACCCGCTTGACCTCGAGTCGAATTCGTCCCCGCAGGTGGAAAACCCACTGGAGTTGCAGCCGCCGATGCCTGTGGCCGAAGTTGAGGTTCTTGCCCCCCAGAAGGTCGGCGGCATGGTTCTTGTCGATGCCGACGCGCAGAAGAAGCACGCCGAGAACGCCAAGAGCTTTCTTGATGACTTGGTTGCGACCCCGCTCCAAAGCCCTGAATTCCAGACCAAGCTAGCCCAGTTGACCCGGCTTGGCGAGGGAACGATGCAGCAGGCCAGTGCGGCATCCAACCGGATGCTGCAGAGGCCCGCAGCCGCTCTCGCGGCGACCGGAGCAGACCCGGCGTCGCGCACCGGAAACACTTTGGCTCAATTGCGCCAGATCGTCAGCGAACTCGATCCCAAGCGCCATGATTTAACCGGCAAGAAGCGCATTTTGAAGTTCCTGCCCGGAGGCAGCGCCATCCAGCGGTACTTCTTGAAGTACGAGTCGGCACAGGAGCAGCTAAACGCCATTACCAAAGCACTCAAGGGTGGCCAAGACGAGCTGAGACAAGACAACGCCGCCATCCAGACCGAACGCGATGCCCTCTGGGCGGCGATGGGACAGCTGGCGAACTACGCCGTGCTTGCGGGCCAGCTGGGAGACGGGCTGGAGCGCCGGATTGAGGAACTGCGGAATGCGGACCTGATGGACGACGCCACGACGTTGGAAGTGGAAGCGCTCTTCTACGTCCGCCAGCGCCACCAAGACTTGTTGACGCAGATGGCAGTCTCCATCCAGGGGTACCTGGCGCTTGACGTAGTCAAGAAGAACAACTCGGAGCTGATCAAGGGTGTTGATCGGGCGCTGGACACCACTCTGGCTGCGCTGCGGGTTGCGGTGATCGTTGCTCAAGCCCTCGCCCAGCAAAAGATCGTCTTGGCACAAATCGATGCCCTCAACTCGACCACATCGGACATGATTGTCGCTACCTCCGAACTTCTTCGATCCCAAGGCGCGGCCATCCACCAGCAGGCAGCCCAGGCCACGATCGACACCGCCAAGTTGCAGCAGGCATTCGACAACGTCTTCCAGGCCATGGACGAGATCGACAGGTTCAAGGTGGAAGCGGGCCAGTCGATGAAACAGACGGTTCAGGTCCTTGAGGGCCAAGTCACCCGCGCGCGTCATCAGCTTGAGCGCAGCCATGCCTCTGACGGCGCCACTTCGCACCCACGGAAGAACTCATGATGTCGCGACTCACGCTCGGGAACATCTTCAAGGTAGTACTGGTCTTCATGCTGTTTCCCTTCATCGCATTTTTGGTGCTGATCATCGGTATCGGTGCCAAGAACAAAAAAGTGCTGCTTGAAGGTGGGCTTTACGCGGCGCTCTTCCTGGGCGCTGTGGCAACTTCCGGCTTCGGTGTTACGGCCTTCCTGGGATTCGGGGTCATGATCGTCTCAGCCGTGCGCTCCTATATGCTTCGGGATCTCTGGATCCCCAGGAGAGTGCGAAAATCTTCGGGCGACCCCACGGAGCCGATGAACGCAGCAGCGCCATCGACTTCCTATCCCTCCCCGGCGGCAGCTGCCTCCGCCCGCTCGTTGGATAACCTTTCGGCCGCCCTGGCATGGGTCAGCGCGCAAGCCAAGCAGAACAAGCACCGCCTCCCCGGAGATACCTACGTCACCATCCTGGAAACCTGCCAGATGCTCGATTCGGTTCTCGACACGGAAAATCGGCAACCCTGTGGCGATGCACGGTTTGAGTATGAGCTCGAAGCCGTCGTGGGCGAGTACCTGCCAGCGGTTCTCCAAGGGTATCTGGCCATACCCCCGAGCATGGTCGAAAGGCGGCAACCAAACGGCAGGACACCCAACGAGGAACTCGATGAGCAGCTTAGGCTCCTCCTTGGACAGTCCGAGACGCTCCACTCCACCCGTCACCACCAAACGTCGGCGGATCTGACCAGCACCGGCAACTTCTTGCGAGAGCGGTTTGGCCACCACCAAAATGGTGGATTCGACTTTGGAATCAAGTAGCAGGCCGGACTCTTAGGCGACCAGTTCCTCGCGACTCTCCCGGGGCGTTTGTTCGTACGGGAGTGGTGTAGGTCCAGCGTTGTGGTTGTGACCCGGATTCGACCGCCGGGGAAGGCCGGGACACTGTCATTCGCGCCACATGCCGGCACCTCGGTGACCAAGGCGCGGGCGAACGGCGGTAGGATCTGGTGCGTGGCTCTGGACTTTACATCGATCGACTTTGAAACCGCCAACGGGTTCCGTGGCTCCGCCTGCAGTGTCGGGCTCAGCCGTGTGCGCAACGGAAACATCGTAGAGGAGGCGTCTTGGCTGATGCGCCCTCCGGAGGGTTTCGACCACTTCGACGCGCGCAACGTGATGATCCACCGGATCACCTCCGAAATGGTTTCAGAGGCCCCGCGATTCGGCGAACTGTTCACTCCGATGGCCAACTTCATCGGAACCGACACCCTCGTGGCGCATAACGCGGCCTTCGACTTGGGCGTGATCCGCTCGGCACTGGAGGTCTCCAACCTGGCAGGACCGGCCTATGACTACGCCTGCACCGTGAAGATGTCCCGGCGCACCTACGAACTATCTTCCTATTCGCTGCCGTTCGTGGCGCAGGAAGCCGGTTCCCCGATGGAGAACCACCACGACGCACTGGCCGATGCCCGTGCATGTGCGCAAATTATGATCGACATCGCGAACCGGCAGCAGGTGGATGCGGTCGCCACGGCCGCGCAAACGCTGAAAGTGAAGATGGGCTTCGCCCCGGCCTACGCCCCAGGCGACGAACTGTCCAAGGCAACCCGCGACGCCCAGGGATGGGCCGCCAGCGGGAACCTTGTTCCGGTCCAGCCCGCGTGGGCTGCCTGGCCGCAAGAAGGCGAGGACCGCACGGGAAACCCGGATGCCGATCCGGCACACCCGCTCTTCGGGGAGACGGTGGTGTTCACCGGAAACCTGCGCATCTCCCGCCAGGTGGCCAAGGACAGCGCAGCCGTGCTCGGAGCCAACACCGCCAGCCGGGTCACCCGCGCCACCACCGTGCTGGTGGTTGGTGACGGCTTCGTGCCCGAGGACCTGGCAACCGGCAGGCTCACCGGAAAGGCCAAGCGGGTGCTGCGCCTCCAAGAGGCTGGACAGCGCGTTGCCATCCTCTCCGAGGGAGAGTTTTTGCAGATGATCGACGGTTTCACCGGCACCTGAGGCGCCCTTGGCAAGGGATCGGGACCTGCGCTGCGCCACATTCCTTGGAGCAGCGCCCTTGGTGTTGGCTACTGACCGACGGTCAGTGCAACCCAGCGATCATGCATTGAATCCAGGACCGTATCAAGCACCGAGGCCGGACGATGGGCCACGGCATCAGTGCCCTGGACCGCTGCGAGCAGCATCGCGGCAAAGGCCGCGGTGTCGGTATCGGGTTCCTCGCCCAGTGCCTCGAAAACGGAATCGTAGGCGGCCTTGGGATCGGTGAGTGCGAGCCCTTCGGCAACGAACCCAACGGCCAGCTGCAGGGCGGCCCCGGCCTCGCCCCCAAGATCGGCAACCAGCGGCGCCCAGGTGGGGATCGAGTCGGTCCCCGATTCCAGCGCGGCACGGATGACCAAGGCAGCCTGCCCGGCGGCGCGGTGCGCGGCCGGTGAACCGTGCGTCAGCGCCGAGGCATCGACGGCTATCCTGCGCGTGGTGTCCTCATCGACCCTTGGCAGCAGTGCTACCAGGGCGGCGCGTGTGAGCACGCCGGCGGAATCGGCCTCGCGGAATGCGGGCCGGCCGACCGTGGCCATGTCCGGGTTGGCCAAGGCCAGCAGGTTCTGTGTGTCACCGGGTGCGAAGTTGCCCGAGCCGGCGAACGCCTCATCGATCCAGCGCGGCAACGGCCGTGGTGAATCCTCGGGGAAGGAGCCGGTCACCAGCTTGTACCAGCGCAGCCCGCCGAGCCACATGCACGCAGCCTCGTCGGAGGCCACGCCCTGCTGCGCCCATTCAAGGGCCTCGAGAAGGCCGTCGAGCAGGTAGAGGGCAAGGGTCTCGGACTCGCCGGGCTCCTGCCCGTCACGGGCATGGGTTGCCCCGTCGGCGGCGGCCAGCAGCACGCCAAAGACGCGGTCGGAAAAATTGGCGGGAAGCGCGTACTGATCAGTTGATTCACTCACCCAACCAGTCTAGGTCGTATCCACACCGGGTTTCCGTTCCTTTCGCTGGCAGGACAGGAATACCAACGTGTGGGCGCGGCTGGCTACTGTGGAACCCATGCGTATCTTGCACACCTCCGACTGGCACCTGGGTCGCTCCTTCCACCAGGCCTCGTTGCTTGAGGCCCAACGCGAATTCGTCGACCGGCTGATCGAGACGATCGACGCCGAAAACGTCGATGTGCTGCTGGTGGCGGGCGACGTCTATGACAGGGCGCTGCCCTCGGTGGACGCGGTGGAGCTGTTCGACCAAAGCCTTGCGAGGCTGCTGGCGACCGGGGTGAAGACCGTGATCACCAGCGGGAACCACGATTCGGCGCTGCGCCTGGGCTTCGGCTCCCAGTTGCTTGCCTACGCCGGCTTGCACTTGCGCACGACGCTCACCGACATGGACAAGCCGGTGCTCTTCAGTGGCGACGGGTTCGATGTCGCCGTCTACGGACTGCCGTACCTTGAGCCGCGGATGGTCGCCGAGTCCCTTGGGGTATCGACGCCCGGGCACCCGCCGGTGGTGGCCGCGGCGCTGGAAAGAGTGCGCGAGGACCTGGCGTCGCGGAAGGAAGCCGCGGTGCACCCGGTGCACCCAATCGTGATGGCGCACGTCTTTGCCGCCGGGGGAGCCGGCTCGGATTCGGAACGCGAATTGAGCATCGGCGGGCTGGACATCGTGCCCACCAGCTACTTCGCCGACTTCACCTATGCGGCACTGGGCCACCTGCACGGACGCCAGAAGCTGGCCGGGAACATCCGCTACTCCGGATCGCCGATCCCGTACTCGTTTTCCGAGGCAGGGCATTCCAAGGGTGCCTGGCTGTTGGTGGTGGGACCCGAAGGACTGGAGGAGGTGCGGGGAATCGACTGGCCGGCCTGCAAGGAACTGCGGATCCTCAAGGGCAAGATCGATGACCTGCTCACTGATCCCGGATATGCCTCCGCGGCCGATGCCTGGTGCCAAATCACCCTCACCGACACGCACCGGCCCGCCGGGGCCATGGAGCGGCTGCGGGCCAGGTTCCCCGACACTCTGGTGCTGAACTTCGACCCCGAGGGCCGCGAGACCGATCCCAACCATTCCTATGCCGACCGGCTGGCAGCTGCCAGCTCACCGGTTCAGGTATGTGCGGGATTCGTTGAACACGTGCGTCTTCGCCCGATGAGCGATGCCGAGGAAGAACTCGTTGTTTCGGTGCTGGCCCAGGTACGCAGCGAGAAGGTGCAGGCATGAGGGTCCATTCGCTGTCGCTCCAGGCCTTCGGACCGTTCGCCGTGCGTGCCGAGATCGACTTCGACGCACTGAGCGAGGCAGGGATCTTCCTGCTCAACGGGGAGACGGGCGCGGGGAAGACCAGCGTGTTGGACGGGATCTGCTATGCGCTCTACGGATCCCTCCCCGGGGTGCGCCAGGGTGCCAAGTCGCTGCGCAGCGACCACGCGGCGCCGGGTGTGGAACCCGAGGTCATCTGCGAATTTTCCACCGGTGGCCGGCGGTTCGAGGTCACCAGGTCCCCGGCCTGGGAAAAACCCTCGACGCGCAGTAAGAACGGTTTCACCACCGCAGCCGCCCAAAGCCGTTTGCGCGAACGAGTGGACGGTACCTGGGTGGTCAAATCCACGCGCAACGACGAGGTCGGGCACATCCTCACGGAAATCCTGGGCTTGGACAAGGAACAGTTCACCAAGGTCGCGATGCTGCCCCAGGGTGCCTTCGCCGCATTCCTGCGCGCCAAGGACAAGGACCGCGAGGACCTGCTGCGTTCGCTCTTTGACACCAGTGAATACGCGATGACCGAACGGGTGCTCAGCGAACGGCTGGCCGCAGCCCGCGCCGAGGCCGAGGACGCCGAGCGCGCCCGCGCCACCACGCTTGAACAACTCGTGGCCGATGCACAAACCACGCTCTTGGACACCGCGCAGGATGAAACCGATGTTACCGAACCGTCTGAGGCAGGCTTGCCGCCTGGTGTGCGCGAGCCCCTGGAATCCGCAGACGACGAAGCGCTCGGTACCGTGCTGCGTGAACGCGTCCAGCAGAACCGCAGCGGGTTGGCCGTGGAACGCCAGAGCGCAGAGGCGGCGCTGAACACCGCACGTGAGCTAAGTGCCGCGCTAGGAGAGCGTGCGACCCGGCACCGGCAACTGGCCGAACTGGCCGCCCTGCGCACGAGCCACGAGGCACGCGCGATACAAATCGCCGAGCTCGGGGCACTGCTGGAAGACGACGCCCGCGCCGTCGGCTTGCGGCCTTACCACCAGCAACTCCTCGAGGCCCAACGCAAGGCGGATAGCGCACGCCACCGAACTTTCGCCGCGATATCCGCGGTGGACACCGGGGAAGCGCTCGAGGTGTTGGCCGCCCAAGACGCAGGTATCTCCTCATTGCTGGAGCAAGCAGGAAGCGAGCACCCGGACCCGGAGGGCCTTGAATCCCTCATCAACCATGCGGGCAAGGCGGAGAAGGCCGCCCGCGCCGCCGCCGCGCTCATCGAGGCTGCGTTGCCCGAGGAAGCCGAACTCAAGCAGATGCGCGTGGACATACAGGAGCTTGTGGTCGGAATTGAAGCCGGAGAGGCAGAACACGTCGAACGCGCAGCGCGCATCGATCAGATCGCCGCCTCCCTGCCGGGCCTGCGCACCAGGAACCAGGAACTTGCCTCTCTTGCCGAATCGGCTTCAAGCCTCGGATCCGCAGTAGCCACCGCCACCGAACGCCGCGATGCGGTGCTTGCCCGCAGCAAGGCGGAAACGGTCCAGCTTGCTGCACACCGTGCGTGGAACCAGGCGCGCACCGCAACGCTGTCGGGGCGCCAAGAAGTGGCAGCATTGATCGCCTTAAGGCTGGAACAGTCGGCCGCGGCACTGGGCCAGGAATTGGTCGACGGGGAACCGTGCCTTGTCTGCGGATCCACCGCCCACCCGGACCCCGCCACATTGCCGGAAGGCGAATTCGTCGGAGCCGCTGACATCGAGGCCGCCCAAAACAAGGTGGCAGCAGCCGAGAAGGCAGAGGAAAAAAAGAGCTCCGCGCTGAAAAAAGCCGACCAGGCACTGGATGGCAGCCGCGGAAAGATCGGCGAGCTCTCGGCCGAAGACGCGGCGGCCGAGCTGAAAGCCGCGATCGAAGCCCACTCCAAGGCACTGGCCTCGGGCAGCGAAGCCACGGCGGCACAACAAGCGGTCCTTGGAGCGGAAACCGAACTTGAGGCACTAAAAACCAAACAGGCCAGGAGCGCCACGGATCTCCAGGTCGCTGCCGCCCGGCAGAAGGCGGAGGAAGCCCGGGCCGTGAAGCTCGAAGCCCGTTTGGCCAAGCTGGGCAAGGACGGCCAAACCCTCGCCGAACGCCATGGCATCCTTGACGCGGCCTCCACCTGCCTGGAAACGCTGTCGTCCACCGCGCGGGCACGCATGGATGCGGACGCCGGACTGGAAGCGGCCAACACACTGTGGGCCGGGAAACTGGAAGCCCTTGGCGTCGCCGATACCGCTGGATGGCGGGAAATGATGCTCGAAGACGCCCGGCGAACCAACGAGCAGCAGCGCGTGCGCGGACACAACGACGAAGCGGTGCGCATCAAGACCCTGGCCGAGGCGCCGGGCATTGAACTGGCACGGACCGAAGCCAACGAAGGTATCTCGGCTCCCGATGAAGCCGAACACGAAGAAGCCCGCTTCCAGGTCGAAGCGGCAGCAGCCGTGCGTGACGGGTTCCTCAGCCGTGACGCTGTGCTGAGCAGCTACGCCACTCGTCTGGAAACCGCACTTGCACGGCTCCAGGTCCTGGCGCGGGAATCGGGACCGGTGCTTGAACGCTATGGAATGCTGAAGGGCATTGCGGAGTTGGCCCGCGGTGCGGGGGAGAACCGGTTGAAGATGACGCTGAGCACCTACGTTCTGGCCGCCCGGCTAGAATCGGTGGCGCTGGCCGCCACCGAACGCCTGCTGGCGATGACCGGCCAGCGCTATTCCCTGCTCCACGACGACACCCCGCGAGGGAACAACAAATCGGGCCTGGGGTTGCAGGTCTTTGACTCCTGGACCAGTGCGCGGCGAGATACCCAGACGCTGTCGGGTGGCGAATCGTTCATGGCCTCGCTGGCACTGGCCCTGGGACTGGCCGATGTCATCGCGCACCAATCCGGGGGCATCGACATCGAGACGCTCTTCGTGGATGAGGGGTTCGGCTCGCTGGATGCCGAGACCCTCGAGGAAGTCATGGATGCGCTGGAGAACCTGCGCAGCGGAGGCCGGGTCATCGGGGTGGTCTCGCACGTGGCGGACATGAAGCAACGCATCGCCACTCAGCTCAACGTGCACAAGTCACGCACGGGTTCCACCGTCTCGATGTGTATCGGGGTGTGACCTGTTTCCTTGCGGGCCTCGGATAGACTGTTCGATGTTTGTCAAGGGTTTTGTGTAGCGGGAGGCAGGGACGCTACACGCATGTATGCGGAGTACCCAAGAACATCATGATCAACACCGTTTCCCGAAAGCGCGCGGCCAAGGCCTCGCCCTATGCCGTCCTCCCGCCACTGGTCGGCTGGGCATTTTTCCCGCTGGGATTCTTTGCCCGCCTGCCCCTGGCGATGCTCACCATCGGCTCCATGACGCTGCTGATCGACTCGACCGGATCCTATGCCGCCGGCGGCTTGGCCGCCGCAATGGTCGGAGTCGGCTCCGCAGTCGGCGGACCAACCATCGGTTACCTCACCGACCGGCTGGGCCAGCGCCGCGTGCTGATCCCAGTTGCCGTGCTGCAGTCGATCCTGATCACCGCGCTGCTGTGGTTCGGTGGCGCCGGACCACTGGCGCCGCTAGGCACCATCGTTCTCTTGGCGATCCTCGCCGGGGCCACCGGCCCGCAGGTGGGACCGCTGGCGCGCGTGCGCTGGATGGCGCTGACCCGCAAGCGTGAAAACGGCGGCAAGGAACTCTCCGCGGCGCTGAGCTACGAATCAATGGTCGACGAACTCGGCTTTGTGCTTGGCCCCGCAGCGGTTGGTTTGTTCGCCTCGCTGCTGGCACCATGGCTTCCGCTGGCGATCGCCGCGGTGCTCACCGTGGTCCTTGTTCCTCTCTTCGCCTTGCATCCCACCGAAAAGGCAGTCGTCCCGGCCGTGAAGAGCGCCGTGAAGATCAAGCTGACGCGCTACCAGGCCACGGGAATTTCCTTCGCCGTCACCGGCATGATCGGCATGGGCACCTTCTTCGGCTCGAGCGCGGCTGGAACATTGGCCTTCGCTGGGGAGCTGGGCAACGCCAACATCGGTGGGTTGCTTTATGCCGCGGTCGGGCTTACCTCGTCGATCGCTGCGTTGTCCGTCGCTTTCTGGCCCAGCGGATGGCCGCAATCCAGCCGTTGGCTCGCCGCAGCGATCTTCATGGTTCCCGCGGCACTCGCGCTGCAGCTGCCCGGCACCCTGCTGCCGATGATCATCGCGTTGTTGCTCGTGGGACTTCCCGTGGGCCCCATCTTGGTCACGATCTTCACCCTCGGCGGGGAAATCGCCCCGCCGGCACGTCTCTCCACGGTGATGACGCTACTGTCATCTGGCATCGTGGTGGGAACGGCGATCGGCAACTCACTGGCGGGGCTGCTTGCGGATTCCCACGGATACTCCGGTGCCTATGCCGTGGCGGCTGGAGCCGCAGGACTGCTCTTGGTATCCGGAATCGCCATGGCCGTCTTGCGCCTTCGAGCGCGGCGAAAGATGCTTGAAGGCCACGGACCACGCGTCTAGCCTCGCTTTACCATTGGGTGCCGGCGGATGGCTGACTTCGTGATTTTGCGCGAACGTAGTCCAGCCTTGATCTCAGCACGCGGAGTGGCCATGACCGTCGAATAGACACCGGGTTCCGTTTGCCGGGAGCCAGATTCATATTCTCGAGGGGCCTGAAGCTGGATGGGTGTTTTAGGCTGGGAGCTGCCTGGAACAAAGACGGCAAGCCACTCGGTCTCGCTCGGATGACTTCCGACGATGCAACAAGCTGTTATCCCCAAGACATTCTGGTTCATCCAGGTGTTCACGAACAGGGATGGAGCGCCCCCTCTTCAAACAGGTAAGAGCGAGATTTCACCATGTACGACAGACGGTGCCCATCACGGTTGACCAATCGCAGCAACGTGCTTTCCACCCGTCTTTGGTACCTATCGAAAGATCTGATTTCGGCATCCCACCGGTGTGCGTCTTCGCTGGATTTTGGTAGCTTCGGGTCGATCCAACGCCAAGTCCTGTGCCGTTCGAGGAGAGATCAGTGATGTGCGGACAGACCGATTATGGAACGTTCCTTGGCTGCCTTTCTATGAAAGTGCTTCCAGCCATTCCGTGAGGCAACCGTTGATGGCCCGGCCATCTCCCGCAATCCGAGGCTCGTAGGTTCGTGGCCCGTGACGAAGTCAGCCGACCGGCCGTGTAATGCGGTAGTTGGACCGAATTTCCTCAGTTGGTGGCAGGGGATGCAACCCGCCGCACCTGGTTACCGATGACGAGCAGGCCCTCGCCGTCGGCTAGCAGCGTCAACCCTGGCCTTCTCCCGAGGCCACGAGCTACCTCAGCGATAATCTCCGGTGGATAGGCGGAAGCAGACCATCTGCATGGGGCAGGATCACTGCGTCCACGAGTCCGAGTCCACTGTAGTCCTCGAGGGAAACCCCTTTGGTAGGGCCGTCGAGGGCAATCGCCGGGTCAATGCTTGTACCCATGATGATCGCGCCCGCGCTGACACCGATGTAGGGCAACCCCGCTCGAACCCGATCAGCCAGGATCGCATCGGTCTCCGTGTGACGTAGAACATCCAGAAGATGGTCGGCCATGCCGCCGGCGACGTAGATGGCGTCCACACCGTCAAGAACAGTGGATAGATCATCAACGGTGACGTCGCCAATCGTCACAGGAACGAGGGTGTGGCCCAGATCCTGGAATTGGGCGCGTTCCCGCTTCGCAAAGGGTTCGTCTTCAAGGGGCTGGGCAGCATCATCAACATAGGCGATACTCGTGGCGGCCCTGGCCGCAGCCTCCATCCCATCCAAGAATTTTGGAACAGCACCGACAAAACGAGACAAACGCAGCATCTTCATGTCACCCATCGTGAGGGAGCCTCCGACAGTCGGTGGGCACGGACGTTCACCATTTGTGGGACTACTTCCGGGTGGGGTTTTCGGACCGGTTCAAGGTTCCGGAGGCCGAACGCAAAGCGGAATGGCTACCGCGGACTAAGCATCTTTGACAACTTGCCCAACCACTTTGGGGCTGAACGCGCGGCCCGCGCGTGTACAGCGATATCGATTGTTCGGTTGTGAGTAACCGGACGGATAGGCACCGGAAGACTTAGGTTTCCAATCTTCGATGAAATAGGTTTGCCCGCTATTGATGAGCAGATCTCTTTTCGGGCTGGTTCGTCGTCAATGAAGTAGGCTCCGACGCGCGACCAAGGCTCAGAAACCGGATCAGTCCGCACGAATAATTCTTGAAAGAAGCATGACTCCACTTCATCCCAGATGTTCGTTACAAGCCATGCGTTCTTACCATCGCTGTACAACTCAAGATCGCCAAGGCGTTGCACCGTCTGACTTCTCCAATCGTGTTGGGGACTGATTGGCAGGCTACATGATTGCAGTATAAATGCGCTTCAAAAGCCTTGGCCGTGAACAGGATTCCAGCCTCACCGGGGATAGCGACGATCAGGTCTAGCCGTCAGTCGAATCCTTGAAGCTCATCGGAGTCATTTGAACCGTGCATTAGCGGAACTGCTGCCCTCGATAAAGGCGAATCCCTCCCAAAAGACAGCGGTTTCAGATATCTTCACATCCTTCCGTATGCCGGTCGGCAGATAGGTCCGTTGAACGCAAAATGGTGAATTCGGGACTTACCTCGAGTGATGCTCGATAGAATAACCCCGTGCGGACGAGCCAGAGGTGGGAAACATGAGTGGCCGGCCAGTCTTAAGCTTCGCGTGGCCACTATGAAAAGGTAAGGCTCAGCGCTCCTGAACGGCAAACGAGAGATGGCTAGTCGCGCGGAACGGCCGGTGGCACAGCTGCCTTGGTTCGTTTTTGGCTATCGGGTCGTCTCCGTCTTTCTTCATCGGCTACCTGCTCGCTGACTTCATGGGCGATGAGTTCCTATGGGGCCAGAAGATGCTTTGGACAATATTGGCAGTTTGTGGTCTCCTACAGGCCACGCGCAACTGGCGTTTGTAGTGGGATCGAAAAAATTCGGGAGACCGGCAGACCTTCTGAACTTCCCGGCGGGAACAGGCCAAGGCCGATTTGGGATCCATCTGCAGGAACTTCTGGGCGTGCGCCATTGCAACCACTCAGGCTGCTGCCATTTGAGCAGGCGATGGCACAGATCTAGAAAACCGCCCGGCACATCGACTCGGCTTTCATGACAGGGACGTATTGCGAGCGCCATGGTTTTCTTCACAGTCGCGATGGAGTGGCTGGCTTCAATGGCGACGTCGGAAGTCTATAGTCGCTTACCTTGCATGGGGAGCAGTCCAGCGCAGATCGAAAATGATCGCGGGCGCCACCGTTTTCAGTTTCGGATTCTATGCGATTTGGTCCGCGAGAGGACCGACCACCGCACTCGGGACCCGAGGTTCACCGCAAACACAGCCTATTCCTGTCCGCCGGTGTGCTTGGGCGCTGAATGCTCACTGCGGGGAGGTTCGCTTGCCGAGGTGGAGGCTTCTGGTGGAGTTGCGGATATCGCCTCTGGCTGTTCCTTCTGCAGGAAGAACGCACCGAAGGATCCTGCCAGGGTCGCGAAGACCGCGACGGAGTAGACGGCAAGCAGCACCTGCAGGATCCGGGAGAACGGGTCCGTGGGCGTGAGTCCTTGGCCGGTGATCGTGGCCATGGCAGCCTCGAAGAGGGCATCGGCATATTGCTCGTGCGAGCCCGTCGCATACAGTAGTTGGCTCGAAGCCAGGATGACGACGGCGGTCACGGCGATCAGCCAGCCGATGCGGCTCGAGAGCAGCCGCCCCGCCGATCGGGAGCCACGGACGCCGGCCGAGACTATGCCGCCGAACCGGGCAAACCGTGCCAAGCGCACCAAGCGAAGAGCTTGCAGGGCCCGGAAAAACCGAAGGAAGGGGACAAGCAGGAAAACGATCTGCCACCAGTTCTTCTTCCAGAACTGTTTGCGAAACCGTGCGATATAGGCGCGCAGCAAGAACTCCCCGACGAAGATCGCCCAGAAGATCCATCCGGTGATGGTCAGGGCGAGCGTCATGCCGGGCTCGGTGGCCAGGACCTGGCCGAGCACTACGAAGAGGAAGATGATGCCAAGGATCCCCATTGGCCTGTCGAGTTGCCTCGCGAGGAGTTCCGCAGCCCCCAGCCTTTCCTCGTCGCTGGGCGTGTCCAGGGTGGGATCCTTCCGATGTTCAGTCATTGTCCGTATCCCTTGCGGTGGTCGAAGATGTCCCCGAGCGTGGGGCCGCTCACCTGCATGATGGTCGACAGCACCGAGAACAGTGCTGCAGGTGAAGCGGAGTCGACAGTAAGGACGCGTTGGGTCTCAGGCCTTAAGCCAAACCACATGGTTTGTTCCTTCCACCTGTGGGGGAACCCGCTGGCGCGAGCGACGGTCCCGGACGAACGGGGGTCCATTCGACAGTATCGTTTGCGGATGCACGCGACCACCCTTCGGTGGCCTCCCAGGTCTCTTCGTCCGTGCACGGTTTCAGTCTCACGGTTTGGAAGGCCGCCCCCGTGCTCGGCATGATGTCGTGGACGGGGACCATATAGGGACTCGGTTTCCGGACTTCCTCCGGCTTCGTCCGTGAAGGGATGCCTGGGTCCAGCTTGTTCTCCCATGGGTGGCCGGTCGGGAGAAGGCCACCACTTCGGGCAGTGGGCAGCCCTCTACCTGGCGGGGGCGGCACTAGCCCAGTTCGGCCTCGATCGCACGGGCAGCGGCACATAGCCGTGCTCCGATTGCTGAGATCTCGTTGGTGCTGGACCCGGTGCTGTAAACCACGGCCACCGCTGCTGGCAGTTGCCCCGGTACGTTGATGGGCGCTGCAACCGAGGAGAGCCCGGGGATGACCTCGTCCAAGCTCGTTGCATAGCCCAAGCCGCGGGCCTCGATGGCGTTTTTCCGGTAGGGGGTCTCCTGGTCCGAGGCATTCCACTGCGACTCGGTGAGCGTGGATTGCATGGCAATCCCCGGAGCCCCATGGCCGAAGGGGTGCCGTGTTCCGGGGCGCTGCACCACTGCCGCATGCACGTGGCGCGGCTCGACCGTGACCAGCGTGGTGCAGTCGGGCTGGTCCCAGACGGCGATGAATGCGCACATCCCCAGTTCGTTGGCGAGTGTTGTCAGTTCCGGCAGCGCGGCGCTCTGCAGGTCACGTTGAACGCCGCGGGCAAGTACCGCAAGGCCGGGTGCACCGTGCACGCGGCCGGAATCGTCGCGGATGACGAGCCTGTGTGATTCCAGGGTGCGCAGGATCCGGTATGCGATCGAACGGTGCACACCCAGATCGGTGGCAAGCTCGGCAATGGTCCTGGGCCCCTCGGCCTCCGCGAGGATCTCGAGCATCCGGATGCCGCGGGAGAGGGTCTGGGATGCCGGGGCGGGGGCACTTGCGGCAGTCATGGGACGGGAGTCATCCTTAGGTGGGTTTCTGCTGAAATGCACCGCCTGCCCATGGGGGTTGTGGGCCAACCAGCGCTGGGCTATGGTGCAATTACAGTTCTCTATAAGAACCGTATGTTCGATATTAGAACAATTCTTCGTCAAATGCGAGGATGCAAGTACGGGGATCGGATGGAGGGGTTCACCATGGGAATCCCGCACAGCGTCGCTGGTGACACCGCTGCAGACGAAGCGGCTCCTTCGCGAAAGATGGATGCCTCAACATTGCCACATTTCCGTGGCAGTCTCGGGCGTTTCGCCACCGGAGTCGCCATCGTGACCTTCGACGGAGTCACCCGTCGCCACGGGATCACCGTCAATTCCTTCACCTCGGTATCGATGGAGCCGCCACTGGTGCTGGTGTCCATCTCACGTGCGACCAGGGCGCACGACGAGCTCGCAGACAGGCCGTTCACCGTGAATATCCTGGGTGCTGAACAGAAGGACCTGGCCTTGCACTTTGCCGGACGTCCCTCCCGGGAGCCGGTTTGGGTCGAGGGGGACACCGCTCCACGCCTGGCCGGGGTCCTAGCCTATTTCTCTTGCACTCCTTGGGCTGCTTACGACGGGGGTGACCATACGCTGTACCTGGGCCAGGTCCAGGACTTCAACTATCGACAAGGCGACGCGCTAGCTTTCGCCAACTCGGCCTTCACCATTATTCCCGGAAGCCAGCTGGGCGTCGAGGAATTGCTCTAGCGGATTCCTGCGTGCTTTCCGCCCGTCCACGAAAGCCTGGGTTCAATGGCTTTCCGGGCCTCCGGGGATCTTCGTGAGCCTGGCTTCCTCGGTGAGGCCGGTTCCCCCGAATGCCAATATCCCCTGCTCAGTGTGCCAAACGCGGGAATTGTCCTTGGAAATACGCCAGTAAACATGAAATTTCGCGATGGCGTGAGTGAACTCACGATTGTGGGTTACGATGGTCACAGCACTTTACCGTCCGAACGGTCGGTCACACTCTCAAACCGCGCCAAGCGCCCAACGTTGGAGTTCGTCCATGGCACCCTCACTGGCTATAAAGAAAAAACGCTCCGAGGAACGTCGAGTCCTTGCCGGCACTTTGGTCGGCACCACTATCGAGTGGTACGACTTCTTTATCTTCGCCCAACTAACAGCAACCTTGCTGACCCCGTTGTTCCTCAAGCCACTGAGCGAGTCGAACCCGGGGCTGGGCCAGATCCTGGCATTTGCCATGATCGGCATTTCCTTCCTCTTCCGCCCGTTGGGCGCCATCGTAGCAGGCCACTTGGGGGACAAGTACGGCCGCAAGCGCATCCTGGTGGCCACCTTGATCATGATGGGCATTGCCACGGCGTTGATCGGTGTGCTGCCGACCTACGCACAGATCGGCATCGCAGCCCCGTTGCTGCTCGTGCTGCTGCGCATCATCCAGGGCTTCTCCGCCGGTGGCGAATGGGGCGGCGCGGCCCTGATGGCCGTTGAACACGCTCCGGAAAAAAAGCGTGGCTACTTCGGTGCCTACCCGCAGATCGGTGTCCCGATCGGCATGATCTTGGCCACCGGGCTGCTCTACATCCTGCGCACCTCGATGACCCCGGAACAGTTCATGAGCTGGGGCTGGCGGATCCCGTTCCTGCTCTCGGTCGTACTGATCGTCGTTGGCTACCTGATCCGCAAGGCCGTGGAGGAATCCCCGATTTTCAAGCAGCTGGCGTTGCGCAAGTCCTCGGAGCACACCCCGCTGAAGCAGCTCTTCCAGACCAACACCAAGGAAGTCATCCAGGCAGCCTTGATCTTCGTCTCCAACAATGCCGCCGGCTACCTGGTGATCGCGTTCTTCATTTCCTACACCACCAAGGTGCTGGACATGCCGCTGGCGCCGGTTTTGCTGGCCACCACTATTGGTGCGGTCGGTTGGTTGATCTTCACCCTGGTCGGCGGCTGGCTCTCGGACATCATCGGGCGACGGGCCACCTTCGTCATCGGCTACGGCATCGTCTTCGTCTGGATGATCCCGATGTTCATGCTCATCGACACCGGCAGCGTTTTCCTCTACGGACTGTCGGTGTTCATCCTGACCACCGGCCTGGGCCTGTCCTACGGTCCGCAGTCGGCAATGTACGCAGAGATGTTCCCGGCGCACATCCGTTACTCGGGCATCTCCATCGGCTACGCAATGGGTGCAATCCTCGGTGGGGCCTTCGCCGCCACCATTGCCCAGGTGCTGCTGGAGAAGACCGGCGAGTCCATCTCCATCGCCATCTACATCATGGTCATGACGATCATCTCGGTCGCCGCCGTGCTCTGGGTCGGAGAGACCAAGGGCAGGAACCTGCACGTCGAGGACACCGATCCCGAGCTGCAGGCAGCGCACGATGAACTGCACCGCGAGAAGAACTCCTAGGACCAAACCTCGGGGCGTCTTCACGCACCAACGACAAGGGCCGATCGGTTCCTGTTCCCTTCATGGGGGCAGGAGCCGATCGGCCCTTGTTTTGTCTGTTCTTGGCGCTTTGGCCGGCTACAGGTGGGGGATCAGCGCAATGATCTCGGAGTCCGACACCGAGTCGAAGCGCGAGTAAAAGGCACTGACGGAGTGAAACACCCGGGGATTGATGGCACAGACGAACTCATCGACCAGGGGCTCGACTTCCCAACGGGCAAACTTGGGGGCAACCGGAACAGCGGCCACGATGCGCCCGGCACCGGCCTGGCGCATCAACTCCACCGCCGCTGCCATCGAGGCACCGCTGGCCATCCCGTCATCGCACAGGATCACCGTGCGGCCGGCAACGGGCAGCACGGCCTCGCCGACGATGCTGGTGCGCATCTTCTCGAGATCTGCCCTTGCACCGACCTCGACTGCGTCCAGGTCCTCCTTGTTGAAACGCAGCTGCGCGGAGGACCAGATGTCCTTGATGTATTTCAGTGACGTGTGCTCCCCATAGGCTGCCATCGCGGCGAAGGCGATCTGGGTACGTTCTGGCATGACCAAGCGACGAACCGCCAAGGCATCGACGTCGACTCCAAGCTCCAAAGCGATCTGGGCGGCAACCGGCACACCACCTCGCAACAGGCCCAGCACCAGCACGTTGGGGTCCTTGGCATACTGCTGCAGGTCTTCGGCCAGGAATTTTCCTGCTGAAGTGCGATCGTCAAAACGGTCGGGAGCGATATGTTCGGATGTCATGTCTTCCAGTGTGCACCCCCGCGCGCCCCGGCGAGGCACAAGCCACGATCCAGCGGTCCCTTTGCAGGCCAAAAGGCGATTGTTGCGTATTAGCATGGGGAGCATGAAACGACTATCAGCCCTGTTCCTTGTACCGGCATTCGCTTTGGCGTTGTCGGCCTGCAGTGGTGGCCAAGACAGCCCCGAGCCCAGCGCCACGCAAACACCGAGTCCCTCGGCCACCGCGTCCACGCCGGATCCGAGCCAGGCGCCGGCCTCCGAAACCGACGTCGTCGGGCAGTGGGGCGGGGCAACCGATGACTCCCCGGTTCTCTGGTTCAACGCCTCGGGAACGTTTACCGGAAACGACGGATGCAATTCGCTCTTGGGGGGCTGGGAACAAACCGGCCAACAGATCGAGCTGAAGAACGTGACCATGACGCTGATCGCCTGCGTGGGCGTTGACGACTGGATTTCCAAGACCACCACGGTGCAGGTCGAGGGCGATAACCTGCTGCTGACCAACAAGGCCGGCGATGAACTCGGCACTCTGCCCCGCACCAAGGTGGCCGGTTAGCCCACCCACTTCCAAGCGCAGGCCCAGCACCTTGGGAATCCCGGGCGGTACCCGGTGGGTGCCCGAGTCGGACCGCATGATGCCGGCGGTGCCCAGGGACCCGCGCCAAAGATTTCGACTCCGATCGACCGTGAATATGTGAGGAATGCAAAATGACCAGTCCGGATCTTGGCCATTGGCCTGTGAAGAACGGCAAGTACCGGCAATCGGAAGTTTCATCCTTCATTGGCAGCGGTGATGCGTTTTGGGAACGCGTCACCGCGGACGTGCTGAGGTGGAAGGTGAAAACCGCGAGCGGGTTCGAAGTCGATCCCGCCGGGCCGGTGAAGCCGGGGGAAGAATTGGAAGTCACCGCGCGCATGCTCGGGTTGAAGATCATCGAGCCCGTGAAGGTCCTTACAGTGATCCAGGAGACCAGACGGGTCGGCTTCTCCTACTGCACATTGCCCGGGCACCCCGTCGATGGCGAAGAGGCATTTGTTATTGACCGCCGCGGTGAAGATGTCCACCTCACCATTCGTTCGCTCACCCGTGCAGCACCCCAGCAACCATGGAGGGTCCTTTTTCCCGCACTCTTAGTGGTTCAGCGAATCGTCCGTCGACGATACCTTCGTGCCCTTCGCCAGTGACGTCATCGGCGTGTGTCCCCGTTGACGCCTCGATCCCCGGTGCCAAACAGCTGGGTGGCAACACGGAGAAGGCGATGGCCGTGCATCGGTTCAACGAATCCCGCACTGGCATCAACGCGGAGACCATGTCTCCTTGTCACTCGCGTGCACAGTAGGGACCCCCGGGCTCGGTCTCGGGCAGCGAAGCGCATTGTGACGTGTTGCTTTGCTGTCAAGACGGGTTGCGCGTATGAATGATGGGGGAGACGAGAAAAGGGAGCAAGCTATGCAGGACAAGGATCCGGAGACAGCGCACTACGTTCCGGATCCCGCGCGCTGGCGCATCCTGGCTGTCCTGCTGGTAACCATGTTCATGTCGCTGATCGGCGTGAGCATCGTCAACGTCGTACTCCCCTCGATCCAATCCGGGCTCGGCGCCACGCAATCCGATATTCAGTGGGTGCTCTCGGGCTACGCATTGACCTTCGGCGTGGTGCTGGTGGCCGCCGGCCGTGCCGGGGACGTCTTTGGCCGGGGGGCACTGTTCATCCTGGGTGTTGTTGTCTTCACCCTTTCCTCGGTTGCCGCAGGCATGGCGCCGGATCCGCTGTGGCTGAACATCGCAAGGTTCGTCCAAGGCGTGGGCTCTGGCCTGATCAATCCACAAGTGCTGGGGATGATCCAGCACTACTTCCGGGGCAAGGAACGTGGTCGCGCCTATGGCGCGATGGGCACCATGGTCGGGTTCTCGGTTGCGATCGGACCCTTGCTTGGCGGCTTGCTCATTTTCCTGCTGGGTCCCGAGACCGGTTGGCGCTCGACCTTCCTGGTCAACGTCCCGGTAGGTGCACTGGCCATCATCCTGGCCCTGCGCTGGTTCCCCAGACCGCTCTTCGCCCGGGTGCCGCGCCTGGACACGGGGCCGGCACCGACTCCGGGCCGACGCACCAAGCGCGGCACGGACCTTGACCCGGTCGGCAGCGCGCTGCTGGGCGTGGGCGTGCTGGCGCTTCTGCTGCCGTTCGTCCAAGGACGTGAGAACGCCTGGGTGTGGTGGTTGCTGCCCGGTGGGCTGGCGGTGATCCTGGGCTGGATCCGCTGGGAGAAGAACTATGCCGCCCGGGGCAGGTCCCCGATGGTTGACCTCGGGCTGTTCAGGATCGGATCCTTCACCATGGGGACCTTGATTGCCGGGCTGTACTTCGTGGGGGTCACCAGTGTGTGGGTGCTGACGGCCATCTATGTCCAGGACGGACAGGGCTTCAGCGCGTTGCAGGCCGGTTTCATCGGATTCCCGGCGGCGCTCTGTGCCGCAACAAGTTCGCACCTGGCCGGGATGCGGGTGATGGAATACGGGCGCAAGATCGTGATCTTCGGGATCTTGAGCGCACTCTTCGGCCTGGTCGCGAGCATCGCCGTGATCAAGTTGCATGCCGACGGGCATATCGGGTTGTGGTGGCTGCTGCTGAGCCTGTCGTTCGTGGGCATCGCCCAGGGCGCGATCATCGCACCGAACCAGGCACTGACAATGCTCGAGGTCCCGCCCGAGGAATCCGGAAGCGCCGGGGGAGTGATGCAGACCTCCCAGCGCATCGGCACGGCGGTGGGGATCGCCATGATGACCGCCATTTTCTTCGCAACCCTGCGTGCCACGGCCTGGGACACGGCAATGATCGTGGGGCTGGCTTCGATTGCCGGGATCGTGCTGCTCACGCTCTTCGTGGCGCTCGCTGACCAGCGGCGCCGGACCCGTGAGACGGCGGCATCGAGGTAAAACCTGTTACCTCCGCTCAGCTCCGGCGCAGCATCAACTCAATGCCTGCCTCGTCGACCTGGGAGAAGTCCTCGTAGTGGCCTCCGACATTGGCGAAATCCCGGGGTGAACGCAGAATGATCGTTACGCTGGCGCCCTGCATCGAGTCGGAGAGGCCCCGCGGGGCCACAGGGACAGCGACAATGATCTGCGCCGCCTGGCAACGTGAGAGGACATCGAGCGCCGCATGCATCGTTGCCCCCGTGGCCAGGCCGTCATCGCACAGCACCACGGTGCGTCCGGCCACCTCTGGTGCGAAGTCGGCGAAGCGTGCGGCAAGGCGCTCGAGCTGGGCATCGGCGTTCACCTCGACTTCCTCGAGCTCCGCGGCGGGCCCTGAATCCAACGCGTGGCGGTACACCGAGGGCACCAGATACCGTCCGGTGTGCCAATGGTAGGACGCGATGGCACCGAACGCCAGTTCCTTTTGGTGCGGGACGCCTAGCTTGCGCACGGCCAACGCCCCAAGCTCGGCACCCAAGTGGTTGGCCAGTGCGGCAGCGACGGGGACACCTCCGCGCAGCAGTCCCAAGACCACGGCATCGGTCCCCACGCCGTGGGTCTCCAAGGCCTCGCCAAGCATCTGGCCGGCCTGCCCCCGGTCACGGAATTTCGAAGCTGTATGCCTGCTCATGTCTCCAGTGTGCTTGAGTTCCTCGCCGGGGTGAATAGCAAGGCCTCGCCGTTCGCTGCGGGCAAGAGGCGCACGGAACGTCATTTCCCTGTTTGCCGCTGCCGATGTAATCCGGGGGACTCGGGCATGGGCATCCCGGGGATGTCCAACGGCCGTAATTCAAAGACATGTCCATGGAGCCGCTGTTGCGGAAACCGAAGCAGGCTGCACCAGGGGATTCCGCGTGGGTAAGCTGCCTATTTGCCTCGATGCCACTGCGCCGCAATGACGGTGTTCCCGTCAGGGGGAGGACCCTCAGCGGGATTCCATTACGGGCGCCCGCGAAAACCCCTGCCCGCATCGATGTTCCTGCGTGCTTCACGCAGGGCGCGAGCAACCTCGGGATTCTGGTTCTCGATGTCGTTCGCCTTCTTGTCCTTGGTCCGGAACAACCCAAGCAAGAATGGCAGCCCGCACAGAATACAGATACCCGCAATGATCAAAATGGACAGAAGATCCATCGAAAATTCCTCCTTGGTTCACGAGACGGTTGGGAACACGTCGATCTGCCGGCCATGCGGTTTACCTCCGAGGGTATATTGCCTTCGAAGAATTGGGAGCGGCAATCAGCTATCCCAGTGCTCGATGTCCGCTTCAGGGCTGCTCGGGGGCGCGCCCGGGGTCACGGAGCATCCTTCAGGGACGCCCGATTACTTGGGCCAATGCCCGGAACGCAAAAGGGCAGGTGCCCAGCCGGACATCAGTGACTGATGATCGGCTGGGCACCTGCCCCTGGAGCCGGTGAGGGCTGGAACGTCCTAGAGCTGGTGGCCCAGCTTGAAGCCCTTGGCGTCCTCGCCCCCGGCGTCCGGGCGCGTGTAGGAGAAGCCGTCGGCTCCCACGGTCACTGCCATCTCCGAGGAATCGGTGCGCTCGATGACTTCCTGAGGGTTGCCGTCAAGGTCCAGTACCAGCGAGGCCTCGGTGTACCAGGACGGAACAACCGGGTTGCCCCACCAGTCGCGGCGCTGGTTGTCGTGCACGTCCCAGGTGATGACCGGGTTGTCCGGATCCCCGGTGTAGTAGTCCTGGGTGTAGATCTCGATGCGGTGGTCATCTGGATCCAGGATGTAGAGGTAGAACGCGTTGGAGACGCCGTGGCGTCCGGGGCCGCGCTCGATGCGGTCGGACATGCGCAGTGCGCCCATCTTGTCGCAGATCTGGATGATGTTGTGTTTCTCGTGGGTGGAGAAGGCGACGTGGTGCAGGCGCGGGCCGTTGCCGCCGGTCAGGGCGGTATCGTGGACGGTACCCTTGCGTTGCATCCAAGCAGCGTAGGTGACGCCCTTGTCGTCTTGGATGTCCTCGGTGACGACGAAGCCCAGGTCCTCAAGGTAGGCGCGACCGCGCGGGACATCCGGGGTGACCTGGTTGAAGTGGTCAAGACGGACCAGTTCTCCGGCCGAATAGATGTCGTAGCGCTGGTGAAGGCGCTCGACGTGGGTGGTCTCGAAGAAGAACTCGTAGGGGAAGCCCAACGGATCCTCGACGCGTACCGAGTCGCCGATGCCCTTGACGAAACCTTCGGTGCGGCGTTCGGTGCGGCAGCCAAGTTCCTTGTAGTAGGCCTCGGCGGCATCCACGTCGTCGTTGGACCGCACACGGAAGGCCATGGCCTTCAACGCGGCGACCGGACCCTTGGTCAGAACCAGGTTGTGGTGGATGAACTCCTCGAAGGAGCGCAGGTAGATCTGCGTCTCATCTTCCTGCGTGACGTGAAGTCCCAGGACGTCGACGTAGAACTTGCGCGAGGCGGCCAGGTCGGTGACGACCAGCTCGGCGTAGGCGCAACGCAGGATGTCCGGTGCGTTGACCGAGGGTGTGGGGATGGGATTGGTGTTTGGATTCGACATGATTCGCTCCTTCGCGAAAAATCTGGAAAAGGGGAGGGGGAAGACTAGGCGCCGAACTTGGGGGTGTGGACTTCACCAAGGGTGATGTGCACTGCCTGCTGGTCGGTGTAGAAGTCGATCGAGCGGTAGCCACCCTCGTGGCCAAGGCCCGAGGCCTTCACGCCGCCAAAGGGGGAGCGCAGGTCGCGAACGTTGTGGCTGTTGAGCCAGACCATGCCGGCTTCGACGTCCTGGGCGAAGTTGTGCGCGCGCTTCAAATCGTTGGTCCACACGTAGGCCGCCAGCCCGTACCGGGTGTTGTTGGCCAGCTCGAGCGCCTCGGCGTCGGTGTCGAATGGGGTGATCGCCACGACGGGGCCGAAGATCTCTTCCTGGAAGATGCGTGCTTCCGGGGCGACATCCACGAACACGGTCGGGGAGACGTAGGAACCGTTTTCCTGGCCATCTGGCAGGTTCTCCGGGCGTCCGCCACCGGCAACGAGGCGGGCCTCGGACTTGCCGATTTCCACGTAGCTCATGACCTTGTCGTAGTGCTCGGGGTGGACCAGTGCGCCGACCTCGGTGGCCGGATCGTGCGGGTCCCCGACCTTGATGTTCTTCGCACGCGCCGCATAGGCCGTAACGAACTTCTCGTAGATCGGGCGTTCGACAAGGATGCGCGAGCCGGCGGTGCAACGCTCGCCGTTGAGCGAGAAGACACCGAAGAGGGTGGAATCGATGGCTGCATCGAAGTCGGCGTCGGCGAAGACGATCGCCGGGGACTTGCCGCCGAGTTCCATGGACATGCCCTTGAGGTGCTCCGCGCAGTTGCGGAAGATCAGCTGGCCGGTGGAGGATTCGCCGGTGAAGGAGATCAGCGGGACATCGGGGTGCTTGACCAGCGCGTCGCCGGCTTCCTCGCCGATGCCGTTAACCAGGTTGAAGACCCCGTCGGGCAGGCCGGCTTCCTTGAAGATGCTGGCCCACAGGGAGGCCGAGAGCGGGGTGAACTCGGCCGGCTTGAGCACCACGGTGCAACCCGAGGCGATCGAGGGGGCAAGCTTCCAGGACTCGAGCATGAACGGGGTGTTCCAGGGGGTGATCAACCCGGCAACGCCGATCGGCTTGCGGTTGACGTAGTTCAGCTGCGAGCCGGGGACCTGGAAGGCATTGTCGTGCTGGGCGACGATCAAGTCGGCGAAGAAGCGGAAGTTCTCCGCGGCGCGCTGTGCCTGGCCGCGGGCCTGGGTGATCGGCAGGCCGGTGTCGAAGGTTT
The DNA here is from genome assembly GCF_039544305.1 of Paeniglutamicibacter antarcticus. Classification (NCBI taxonomy): domain Bacteria; kingdom Bacillati; phylum Actinomycetota; class Actinomycetes; order Micrococcales; family Micrococcaceae; genus Paeniglutamicibacter; species Paeniglutamicibacter antarcticus. The sequence continues at coordinate 20,549 of NZ_BAABLK010000015.1, read as the reverse complement.
CCATCTCGGCCAGTCGGTCTTCCTGGGCCACGACGGCGTCGGCGATCTTGTAGAGCACCTTGGCTCGGGCACGCGGGCTCATCGTGGGCCAGGGGCCGTTGTTGAAGGCCTCGGTGGCAGCGGCGACGGCGGCGTCGATGTCTGCCTTCTGGCCCGCGGCGGCGGTGGTGTAGGTCGTGTTGGTCACCGGGTCCAGGACATCGAAGGTTTCCCCGCCGATGGAATCGACGAACTTTCCGCCGATGTAGTGCTGGATGCTGGTGGGCAGGTTCTCTGGAACGAAGTGCTTGCTCATTTACTGGCTCCTTGTGGGGATGGAAAAAACTGTTTGTGAGAAGTCTAGGTGCAGCTAGGTGGCTACAGCGGGGAGGCCGGGAGATTGGCAGCCGCGAGGTAGGCGTTCAGCGTGTTGGTGCGGTGGGCCCTGGCTGCCTGCTCTATCGTCGCGGCGGGGGACTTGGCCTCGATTAGATCCAGCAGCCGGGCGTGCTCGGCCACCGATTCCCGTGCGCGGCCCGGGATGTGGGTGAAGGAGGATGAACGCATCACGGCCATCCGGTTCCAGCCGCGATGTACGAGCTCCAGGATGTGCGGGTTGGGGCAATTTTGGTAGAGCACTGCATGGAACTCGTTGTTCAGTTCGGTGAAGCGCGAGGCATCGAAGTCGACTAGCAGATCGGACATGATCCGGTTGATTGACCGGGCCGCGGTGAGCTGGTCGGAGTTGATGAACGGGGCGCTCAGTGCGGTCGCGGCACCCTCGATGATCGCCAGTGTCTGCATGGTGTGCAGGTACAAGGTGGTGTCGGAGGCCGCCACCGTGGCACCGACGTTGCGTTCGAAGGTGACAAGGCCCTCGGCCTCCAGCCTGCGGATGGCCTCGCGCACCGGGACCACCGAGCACCCGAGCTCCGCGGCGATGGTGCCAAGCACCAGCCGGTAGCCGGAGCTGAATGTTCCGTCGGTGATCCGCTCATGCAGCAGCGTGTAGGCTGCCTCTGATTTGCTGGGGGCCAAGGGGTGCCTAGATTTCCGGTTCGCCGTCGGCGACCCACTGGTTGTACTTGGCCTTCCAGTCCGCGTTCATCGGGAACAGCCCCTCGATCTTGTTGCCGTTCTTGATGTTGCAGAACACGAAGGTGTCTTGGCGTTCGGATTCCACGACCTCGTCGGCGATTTCCGCTGCCAGGTGCGGCGGGATGACCAGGATGCCGTCGGCGTCGGCGATGACGATGTCACCGGGCACCACGGTGGTGCCGCCGCAGCCAACCGCCACGTCGTAGTCCCACGGCACGTGCTTGCGCCCCAGGACCGCCGGGTGCGCGCCGTTGTGGAAGGTGGGGATGTCCAGTGCCGCGACGGCGTCGAGGTCGCGGACCCCGCCGTCGGTGATGATGGCCGCTGCACCGCGCACCTGGGTGCGCATGGCCAGGATGTCGCCCAGGGTGCCCGAGCCCTTTTCGCCGCGGGCTTCCATGACCAGGATCTCGCCCGGGACGATGGAATCCATCACGCGCTTCTGGGCGTTGTAGCCGCCGCCGTGGGATTTGAAGAGGTCCTCGCGGTTCGGGACGTAGCGCAGCGTGCGGGCGGTGCCAATCACCTTGGTCATTCCCTTGGTGGCCTGCAGGCCGTCGACCGAGACGTTGTTCAGTCCGCGCTTGCGCAACGCACCGGAGATGGTGGCGGTGGCCACCGACATCAGCTTGGCCTTGACATCATCGGTGAGTGCTTCCTTGCCGGTGATCGCGGTCTCGACACCGGCCTTGGCGGCGGTGCCGAAGGCGTCGATGCGATCCGCGTCGGCGATCTTGGGCTGGTTGCCGAAGGCTGCGAAGGACTCGGTTCCCTCAACCACGGTGGTGCCCAGGCGTCCGGTGGACAGGCCCGCGGCTTCGTCGTCGACCTGGACCTCAACGAGATCGCCCGGGACGATGACCGAGGAACCGGCGGGGGTGCCGGTGAGGATCACGTCCCCTGCCTTCAACGTCATCTGCTGGGAGAGGTCTGCGACGATCTGCGCGAAGGAGAAGATCAGTTCGGCGGTGCTGGCGTCCTGGGCCAACTCTCCGTTGACCCAGGTGCGGATGCGCAGCGCTGCGGGGTCCACCGAAGCCGCCGGCAGCAGTGCCGGGCCCATCGGGGTGTAGCCGTCACCGGACTTGGAGCGGATGTTGCTGCCCTTGTCTGCGTACTTCATGTCGTACACGCCCAGGTCGTTGGAGGCGGTGACGGAGCCGACGTAGGCCCAGGCGTCTTCGACCGAGACCCGGCGGGCATCTGCGCCGATGACCAGGGCGATCTCGCCTTCGAAGGCCAACAGCTCGGTGCCGGCGGGGCGCTCGACGGGCGAACCGGAGACTGCCAGCGAGGAGGAGGCCTTCATGAAGTAGGAAGGGAATGCGGGGGTGCGGCCGCGCTGTGCGGCCCGCGAGGAGTATGAGAGGTGTACAGCAAGAACCTTGCCGGCCTTGTCGAATGTTGACTGGTCGACCTGGACCAATGCGATGGTTGATGCGTCGTTGCCCACGGATTCCTCCTGTTGTGTATGAAATCGTATATGATCCAGTGTGACCGTGATCTCCGGACATGTCAAGGGGTCGCGTTGGTTCATGAGAGAAACTCCAGGCAACCGGATCCGTTGCACCCGCCGGGGCCCCCGGCGTCGGCGAGGGATGGATGGTGCGAGACCGCAATGCTACGACCGCGTTGTTGGTTTCGGACCTCCGTGCGCCGTTCCGCCAGAAGATCTGCTTCAGCTCGGCGATCACGGAGCCAGCATACGGTTGCCGGTGCCGTGGTCATTTCGTCGGACTGGGTGTTCCATTCGGCACGGGGGCCGACTCGGCGAATTACGCGGGCAATACCCACCCATGCCCCTATGCATGCCCGCTGAACACCACCTACTATGGACCCCGTAGCATTCTTGGCACGGACCTGCATGTGGGAGAGGGACAAATACCATGGGAAAAAGCTCTGAAGAAGACCAGAAATCCGCCGATGTGCGAAGGGTCAAGGAACACGATGTGGTGATTGTCGGGGCCGGTTTCGCCGGTGTGGCTGCGGCCAAAAGCCTCGGGAAGGCGGGCGTTGATGTGCTCCTGCTCGATCAGAACAGCTACCACCAGTTCCAGCCGCTCTTGTATCAGGTGGCCACATCCCAGATTGCCGTCTCCACGGTGGCCCGTCCCTTGCGATCGATCCTCCGCCGCGAGCGGGAACACGTGAGCATCAGGGCAGCGCGGGTCGAATCCATCGACGCATCCAAGAAGACCGTCACAACCTCTGACGGGATCCATTACCGGGGACGTATCCTGGTGGTCGCTTCAGGGGCCGAACCCAACTTCTTCAACACCCCCGGCGCCGAGGAACACGCCTACCCGTTGTACTCGATTGATGACGCAACCAGGCTGTCCTCCGCGCTCCTCGGGGCACTGGAACGGGCTTCGGCCACACGCGATGCGTCAAACGAACAAGCGAAGCTGGCCGTTGCAGTCGTCGGTGCCGGTCCCAATGGCGTCGAGACCGCCGGAGCCATCGCGGAGAACATCAGGGACGTGGTCGCCAAGTACCACTCGGAGCAGTTCGCCGCCGATTCGTGCGAAGTCCATCTTGTCGACATGGTGGATACCGTGCTGCCGCCGTTTTCCAAGGCGTCGCAGAAATACACCCGCACACAACTGGAGAAGCTCGGTGTCAAGGTGCATCTGGGCAGCGCCGTGTCTTCCGTTTCCAAGACGGGTATCAAGCTGGCGGACGATACAAGGATTCCTGCCGGAATCGTCATCTGGGCCGGCGGGCTGAAAGCTTCGCACCTGCTGGGACCCGCCGGGTTTACCACCGGTCGCGGCGGGCGGGTGGACGTGAATCCGGATTTGACGGTACCGGGCTTCCCCGGGGTCTACGTCCTTGGGGACACCGCCAATATCGTTGATGCCAAGGGCAGGGCGCTGCCACAGCTGGGCTCGGTAGCCAAGCAGTCCGGGAACTGGGCGGCAAAGAACATCCAGGCCGAACTTTCCGGAGGGACCCGTACCGACTTTGGGTTCGTTGACATGGGGTACATGGCTATGATCGGCCGCGGAAAGTCCGTTGCCGAACTCTCTACCCGTAGATACCAGTTACAGGGCCCCTTGGCGTTCCTGGCGTGGCTGGGCGTCCACGTCATGCTGCTCTCGGGCTGGCAGCAAAAAATCGGTGCCGTCGTCTCATGGTTCCGGGACTACTTCACTTCAAGCCGGCCACAGGTTGTGGTCCACCGGCCAGATGTGTATGAGCAGGCCAGGCACCAAGGCCCAACCACCGCTATCGGTGAATCCAGTGGAGACTGACGGGCTGAGTAGGCGTGAGGACTCACGCCGGCTCTGGCGAAGCCGGCCGGCCAGCTCCGCCGGAATGTGGCGTTCGAGGACGGGGCACCTACCCAACACCGTTATTGCCCGGGGGTCGCGGATGGTGCTGCCGCTTCATTGCTGACCAGCCGCGCGGTACATGTCTCAGGCGGGAAACCCGACAAGGTTTCCCGCCGGGATCACAGGATTCCGGAGACGCCCGGGCGTCACTTAGGAGTGGGGGACGATGACCCCGCGCCCGCTGATCTTCCCTGCGTGCAAGCGTTCGTAGGCCTTGGGCCCCTCATCGAGGCTGTAGGTTTCTACCTCGACGTTGATGGCACCGCCGCGGGCAAGTTCCAGTACCTCGAGGAGCTCCGAACGCGAACCCCAGTAAGGTGACCGAACCGTGACGTCGTTCGCCATGATTCCGTATCCCACCGCGAGGGCTCCGCCGCCAATGCCAACGATGGTCACATCGCCTTCGATTGCCGCGATGGATCCAGCCAGCTCGACGGTTGGCTGTGCACCGACGAAGTCGAAGACTGCGTCCGCGCCGAGCCCGTTGGTGATCTCCTTGATGCTGGCAGCGGCATTTTTGTCGGAGAGCAGGGCTTGGTGCGCCCCGACTTTCCTGGCCAGATCCAGCTTCTCGTCGTTGACATCCAGGGCGATGACGTAGGCAGCGGAAAGCGCGCGCAGGATCTGGATCCCAACATGCCCCAGTCCGCCGGCACCGATGACAACAGCCGTGCTCCCGGCACCGAGCTTGGGCAGTGAAGCCTTGATCGCAGCGTATGGAGTCAACCCCGCATCGGTGAGCGACACGTTCTTCACCGGGTCGAGATCGCCCAGCGGCACCAGGTGCCGCGGGTCGTTGACAATCATGTATTCAGCCATTGCGCCCGGAGCCCCGAGGCCGGGAGGGCGGATCCCCTCGTCCTTGGCCCGCGTGCAGTAGTTTTCCTTGCCCTGGGCACATTTGATGCATCGACCGCAACCCCATGGGCCATAGACGGCCACCGAATCGCCGATGGAGATACCTTCCACTCCGTCGCCCAGCGCTTCCACGGTGCCTGCTCCCTCGTGGCCCAGGGTGAGGGGCAGCGGGAAGGTCAGCTGTTCCTTTTTCAACCCCATGACAAATTCATCCGAGTGGCACATGCCCGAGGCAGTGACCTTGAGCAGTACTTGGCCGGGGCCGACTTGGGGATCATCGATCTCCACAACCTCGGGACGCCCGCCGACACTGCGATATTGAATCGCTTTCATGATTCCTCACTTTCGATCGGAACCATCAGTCTATCGACGTGGTCCACGTACATCAACGATCGATGCGACTTGTTGAACAGCAGCCAGAGCGCTGGCCGAACCGGTCCGCGCGTGTTTGAAAACGACGCCCAATGCTTCAGGCTTCCCGGCCACCGCCAAAGAGTCCGCGACCAAGCAGGCCGGCTTAGTCGCTGCAAACAGCCACATCCCCATCGGGCCTCATACATCGTCGAGGCGGACCTCCAGATCCCGCCCGGTGGAAACACCCGCACCGCGGACGCCGTCCTCTCCACGCCGCACGAGGTGGTGCACTGCAACGATCCCGATCCCGGGGCCTACTGGGTCGCCTGGGGATACTTCCTCGAATCGACGAGCGACGGGGGCAAAGCCACGGCCGAGATTCTCGATGATCAGTTTCCCGACTGCCGCGTGTGACAGTGAAATGTCTCGGGCCACGGCGGCGTCGTCAACTCCGAGGTCCTCGAGCACGACCGATGCACCGAGGACGTTTCGGACCCCCGAGGACGAAACCATTGGCAGGTACCCGGGAACCAAGACACCAAACGGCTTCTCGTCGGAAAAGGCTTGGATGCCGCTGCTGGTGTGGTGGTCGTCCGTTTCAGGTACCTCCATTGGCGGGGTGGTGATGGAAGAAGCCGGGCGCGTGAGCCCGTTAGCGGGCCGGCGGGCCTTGGCAACCAATGCGACGCACAAGCACCGGTGCGTCGATGACCGCGCATCGATCGAAGTAGCAAAGCTTGCCATCCTGGAGGTCCTTGATGCTAACACCCAACCCGCTTCGGGACCCCGTCGGGCAGATCAAGGACATCGGCATCGTGCGGACCTACGAGCGTGGTTCCCCCGTCCGTTCATCGGGCTGGATCGAGACACTGGGCCGCAGCCGATGGCTCTGCTGCCATCGGGTTCCTGCCGTGCGCTTCAATGGGCGCCGGGGCCGTGGGGTGCGCGCCGATGCCGCTCTAGGCCATCGTGGTCGTGGCCTTGGTGGCGTGCCGCTCCAGTGCCAAGGCAAACACGGCAATGGCAACGCCGATGACGGCTAGGGCCACGCCCACCCATGCAGGAGCCAGCAGCCCGTATCCGGCGGTGATGATCACCCCACCGAGGAAGGCGCCGTTTGCGTTGGCGAGGTTGAAGGCGCTGTGGTTCATGGATGCAGCCAGTGACGGGGCACCCTTGGAGACATTCATGAGCCGCACTTGAAGGCCGGTGTTGATCAGCGCGCCAACCGCCCCGATCAGGACGAGCACGACGAGGGCTGCCGTGGCGTTGCTGGCAACGATGGCGAAAACGGCCAAGACAACCCCAAGGCCCAGCGTTCCGTAAATGATCGAACCCATCACGGTGCGGTCCACGATCGGTCCGGCCAGCACCGTGCCGGCGGTCATCCCGAATCCGTAGGCCGCCAGCACCCACGGAATCGTGTTCAGCGGGACCCCAGCCACGTCGGTGAAGATCGGGGAGACGTAGGTGTACACCGCGAAGATCCCGCCGAATCCGATCGCTCCGATGGCCACCGCCAGAAGGACCTGCGGCCGCTTCAGCGCACTGAGCTCGCGCTTGAAGGATGCGCCGAGATCGCGATGCGTTTGCGGTACCCAGGCCACGACCGCCAGCAGGGCGAGGACCCCGATCGCGCCGGTGAGCCCGTATGCGCCGCGCCATCCCGCGGTGTGTCCCAGCAACGTAACCAAGGGGACACCCACGATGTTGGCGACCGCAAGGCCCAGCATCACACGGGCGATCGCACGGGCCCGCCGGGATTTTTTCACCAGTGAGGCAGCCACCACAACGGCCACTCCGAAGTAGGCGCCGTGTGGCAGACCGGTGAAGAACCGCGCCACGAGGAAAAGGGGCTGCGTCGGTGCGATCGCTGTGAAGAGATTGCCGAGAACGAAGACCGAAAGAAGGACCACCAGCAGCAGCTTGCGTTCGACCTTGGCGGCCAGGCCGGTGATCAGCGGGGCACCGACAACGACTCCCAATGCGTAGGTTGAGATGCCTTGGCCTGCCTGGGGGATCGTGACTTCAAATCCGTCGGCGATGTAGGGCAACAAGCCCATCGATGCGAATTCCGTGGTGCCGATGCCGAAACCGCCCATGGCCAGAGCCAGCAGCGCGAGCCTTTTCCCGCGTTTGGATGGAGTCTTGACCAAGGGCAGCGATACGGTGTGCTTGGTCGGCTCAACATCGTTCGGATTCGACGGCACGGTTTACTTCCAGTCGATGAATGGTATTGCCGCGTGCTGAGCGCGCGGCCCCTGTGAATATGCTACTCCGCTCACCCGCGTCAAGTGGCTGGTTCCCTGGCGCGAATCTTGGCATCGGGTCCAGGCAGCCGGGCGGAGGGGTAGTGCAGCCCAGGGAGCATAAAATAGTTCGGCACAACCCCGTGTCAAGGGCCAAGGGGTGCAGTAGTGTTGCTTCCACCAAACGGTTGACCAGACTGCAGCAGATATGTCCATCGTTTCGGGGGTACGCCAGGAGCCGCCCCCGGGATTCGCCGGTAGCGGGCGCGTGAACATCGTGGGTAGCGACGGTCGATTCCGCCCCCACGATTGGTAGGCATCACATGAGTTCCTCCAACGCGGCAAAGGATGCCGGATCGGCCAGTGAACGCGATCGTGTTGTCCGGCGCCAAAAGACCGCCGCGACACTGGCCACCTTCGGTGGCCTGCTCTTCGGGTACGACACCGGTGTGATCTCCGGGGCCCTGATCTACATCCGGGACGACTTGCAGCTCAGCGCCGTTGCCGAAGGCTTCGTGGTCAGTTGCCTGTTGATCGGAGCGGCGTTTGGTGCCACCTTCGGTGGTCGCTTCGCGGACCGTTACGGTCGCAGGACAACCCTGAGGCTCGCGGCCGTCGTGTTCATCGTCGCGACCCTCTCCTCAGCGGTGGCACCGACATATGGCCTGTTGATCACTTCCCGCGTCGTCCTGGGCTTGGCCGTCGGAGCGGTGTCCGCCGTGGTACCGATGTACATCAGCGAAATTGCCGGTTCCAGGCGCCGCGGCATCCTGGTGAACCGCAACGAGTTGATGGTCGTTGGCGGGCAGCTGATCGCCGATGTCCTCAACGCGATCATCTCCCGCACCGTCGGCGGCGAGGGTGTGTGGCGGATCATGCTCGGCATCGCGGTGGTGCCGGCGATCGTGCTGCTGATCGGGATGTTCTTCGTGCCGGAATCGCCTCGTTGGTACGCCTCACGCGGCCGATACGAGGAAGCAGCCACCTCCCTTCGGGAAATCCGTATCGAAAGCGACGTCAAACCCGTCGTGAAGGTCATGCGCCAGGCCGCTCGCGGAACCGAAACCCACGAGGGTCGAAGTTCCTTTTCCTATCTTCGCCTTCGATGGGTGCGCCACGTGGTGCTGCTGGCCATCGGCATCGCCGTGGTCCAACAGGTGACCGGGATCAACACCATCGTCTACTACGCTCCCACGACCCTGCAGCAGACCGGGTTCTCGGGCGATGCCGCACTGACAGCAACCATCGCCGTCGGTGCGATGGGCGTCATCGCCGTCCTGGTCGGCATGACGCTCATTGGCAAGGTGGCCAGGCGCCGTATGCTGGCCATCGGCCAAATCGGCGTGATCGCCTCGATGGCCCTGCTGGCCCTGAGCTTCGCACTGCCGGACTCGACAACGCGCGGATACCTGATCCTGTTCTTCATGGTTGTCTTTGTGTTCTTCGAGCAGTGCTTCATCTCGACGGTCACCTGGGTGCTGCTCTCGGAGATCCTGCCCATGAAGATCCGTGGATTTGCGATGGGGATTGCGGTGTTCGTCCTATGGACAGCGAACTTCCTCGTGTCCCAACTGTTCCCGATCCTGACCGAGGCGGTGGGTTCCAGCTGGACCTTTGGCCTTTTCGCAGTCTTGAACGTGTTCGCCTTGGTCTTCACCCTCAAGAAGATCCCCGAGACCAAGGGCCACAGCCTCGAGGAACTCGAAATCAAGTTCCGCAAGGAATTTAGCCGGCCCAGCGACAACCTTGCCGACGTGGACGAGGACGATGCCGCTGACAACGATGTGCCCCCTGCAACCCCGGGCCAAAGGTAGCCATGGATAGCACGTGCATCTTGGATGATCCGGACTGTGCTGGTCCCTGAGGCTCCAGCACCGGGGTGAAAAATCCCGTGCACGGCTTCGGAACACCGGTGGACCGGTGCCGTCGCCGTTCCCCCAGAACCACAACCAATGAAAGTCGAGGAAGAACCATGAGCGGAAACCTGGAAGGCCGCAAGGCAATCGTCACCGGAGGGGCGGCCGGGATCGGAGCAGCCTGCGCACGGGCCTTTGCAGAACGCGGGGCGAAAGTGACCATCGCCGATCTCGACAAGGAGGCAGCCCAAAAGATTGCCCACGAAATCGGCGGAGAGGCCTGGCAAGTCGATCTCACCGACACCGCTGCCTTGGAGTCGCTGAGTCTCGATGCCGATATCCTCGTCAACAATGCGGGCATCCAACGCATCAACCCCCTACAGGACTTCAAACCCGATGACTGGCGTCTCATCCACCGATTGATGCTCGAAGCCCCTTTCCTGCTTATCCGGGCCGTACTTCCGGGGATGTATGAGCGCGGATTCGGCCGGATCATCAACCTCTCCTCTATCCATGGGTTGCGCGCCTCGGCCTACAAAAGCGCCTATGTGGCTGCCAAGCACGGGATCGAGGGACTCTCGAAGGTCACGGCGCTGGAGGGCGGTGAGCACGGGGTGACGAGCAACTGCATCAACCCCGCTTACGTCCGGACTGCATTGGTGGAAAATCAGCTGGCCGACCAGGCAAAGCAACACGGAATCTCCAAGGACGAAGTCCTCTCCAAGATCATGCTCACCAACAGCGTGATCAAACGACTGACCGAACCAGAGGAAATCGGTTCGCTGGCGGCTTGGCTTGCCTCCCCTGAGGCCGGCATGGTTACCGGCGCCTCCTACACCATCGACGGTGGCTGGAGCTGCCAGTAGTAGGTTGCAACAACTTTCGGGTGTCTGCCGTGCTAGCTGCAATAACCATGGAGGTTGGGAACACGGCCACGCGGTGCCGCGCGCGTGAATGGGCTGGGCCCTCGATGCTGGTTGCCATAGCCTTTCCAAGCCGGGAAGGCAGAAACTCGTAGGGCTTCTGATCGCTATGGTTTCGCGGACGCGCATTCCTCGAACATCGTGCGGTTGAACCGTCGGACCTTGCCGGTGGTCTACGGCCGGTAGGTGAGAGCGAGCTTGTGCTTGATCTCCGGGCCAAGGGCGTCAGCGAAGGCGTGGCAGCGACAACAAGACCCGTTGTCACTGCTAAGCCAAAATCGGCTGAGCAAGGGTCGTGGAAGCCGATGCAACTCGGCCTCATATCTAGTTGCTTTCGTTGTGTTCAGGTGTCGGCGGATTATGGGTCGGCCGGGTTGGCATCGATGACAAAGAGGCGGACCCTGATGGCGCCGTGATGCTGGCGATGGCAATTTTCAGTGCTGGCCGGTCAGCGAGTGCCTGGTGATGGGCCAGGAGGATCCGTCGGGTAATCGGACTGACCAGGGGATCATGTCGAGGTCATGGGGATGGAAGGTCTGGCTGGCGAGGTCAGATATCAAGGTGATTCCCATGCCGTCGAGATCGCTGACCGATAGACGCGAGGCGCATCCAAGAGGCCTTCTTCCCTGTAACCGGTCGCTGTGCATCGTCTCTCTACAGCAGGGCACCCCCTGGGCGGTCCATGGGGCGGAGTATCACCGGTCCATCGAGTGATGTCGTTTGCCTGGGGCGGCAGGCGTACGTGCGTTTTGGTTCTGCTTCAGGCGACACGGAACCGGGCGGCGTCCGACTCGCGTAATTCCATGCCATGGCCTGAAGATCCCGCGTTCGGACGCAGCATGCCATCGGACGGGTCCAGGGTCCCGTCGAAAAACATGTTCTCGATTCGGACGTGGTCGTGGAACCATTCCAGGTGGCGCAGGTTCGGGGTGGCCGCAGCGACATGGGCATGCAGGTGCGGAGCGCAATGTCCCGAAACCTCCAATCCATGTGCATCCGCGACGGCGGCGGCCCGCAGCCATTCGGTGAATCCGCCGCAACGGGTGGCATCGACCTGGAGGCAGTCGACGGCACCGCTCTGGCACATGCGACGGAAATAGGTGAGGTCGAACCCATACTCACCGGCTGCGACGTCCGCCTTGACTGCATCGCGTACCTCGTGAAGACCGGCCAAGTCGTCGGAGGCCACCGGCTCCTCTAGCCACCGCAGGTCGTGCTCCTCGGCAGTATGGGCCACACGGATGGCCTGTTTGCGCGAATACCCGCCGTTTGCATCGGCGAAAAGCTCGACATCGTCGCCGATCACGGCCCGCGCTTGCCGCAGTCTGTCCAAGTCGCGATCAGCATTTGTCCCCCATGATTCACCGATCTTGATCTTGACGCGAGGAATGCCCTGTCCTTGCACCCAGGCATCGAGCTGGCGGGCCAGTTGATGCTCGGAGTACGTGGTGAATCCGCCACTGCCGTACACCGGCACCGTCTGCCGGGTTGCCCCGAGCAGCCGGTGCAGGGGCAACTCCAGCAGACGGGCCTTCAGGTCCCAGAGGGCGGTGTCCACCGCAGAGATGGCATATCCGATGGCACCTTGCCGGCCGTTGTTGCGCACCGCGGTGACCATGTCCACGAACCGGGCGCCAATGTCCATAACGCTGCGCCCCTGCACGAGCGGGGCCAAGGTATCGGTGATGACGGCGCCGCATTGAGCGGCTCCATAAGTCCACCCGATGCCCCACACCAACCTCGAACGCACGCGCACCAGTACCATGGTGGTGGAGTCCCAAGACAGGGTGCCGTCCGCTTCGGGGGCATCGGTGGGAATCGTGTAGACCCTGGCCTCGATTTCATCGACCAGCGGATCCCGTGTCCTGCCTGTCTGCGTCATCGTCCCATCTCCAAAATGCCGGTGCCCGGCCGTTTATTTCGTGTCTTCGTCCTGCCCGATTTTCAGCTTTCCCTTAACCCGTTCAACCCCCTCGGTGACCAGTGCCTTCGCGGTGTCTCGCACGACGTCGGTCGCATCGGGGTCCCCCTTGAGCAGCGCCGTGGCGGTGTTCTTGGCGAACTCGAACGCGATCTTGGGCGGCAGCGGCGGAACGTTCTTGCTGGTGTAGGCATCGATGAGGGTGACGCCCCGGTGGGCGAAGGCATCATCCCAGGCGGCGGCTGCCTGGTCGTCGTTCCGGACCCGGATACCCTTGAATCCCAGCAGCTCGGCGTAACCGGCGTAGTCGACCGATTCAACGTCCTGCGACGTGGCCCACACCGGGTTGGCGTCTTCGGTGCGCATTTCCCAGGAGACCTGGGTGAGGTCGTCGTTGTGCAGCACCATGATGATCAGCTGCGGGTTTTCCCACTGGCGCATGTACTTCTTGATGGTGATCAACTCGTTCATGCCCAGCATCTGGAACGCACCGTCCCCGATCGTGCAGATGACAGAACGTTCGGGATGCGCGAACTTCGCCGCCGTGGCATAGGGCATGGCCGCCAGCATGGTGGCAAGGCGTCCCGAGAGGTCGCCCAGCATGCCCTCACGCAGCCGGATGTGGTGGCCGTACCAGTCCGCAGTGGAACCGGCGTCTGCGGTGACGATGGCACGCGGGGGAAGGCGCTTGTTCAGCTCGTGGTAGATCCGGCGCGGGTTCACTCCGTCGTCGTAGGAGATCATGGCTTCGGCCTCCATCTCCGACTCCCATTCCTTCATCCCCTCAACGACGCCGTCCTGCCACGACATGTCGGTCTTTGCCGTCAGGTGCGGAATCAGGGCCGCGAGGGTCTGCTTCACATCGCCCCAGATGTTCAGCTCGGTGGGGTAGCGCAGGCCCATTTGCTCGGGTTTGAGATCGACCTGGATGGCGCGGACCTGCCCGGACTTGGGCAGGAACTGACCATAGGGGAAATTGGTGCCCAACAGTACCAGCGTGTCGCAGTCGCTCATCTGGTTCATGCTCGGCCGCGACCCCAGCAACCCGAGCTGCTGGGAGTGGTGGGGAACGTCTGAGGGGATCACTTGCTTGGCCCGCAGCGCGGTGATGATGCCGGCACCGGCGAGCTCGGCAGCTTTCAGGACCTCGTCGGTGGCCCCGTCGGCACCGTGTCCGACCAGGAAGGTCACCTTCGACCCGGCGTTGATGATCTCCGCGGCCTTGAGGATTTCGGCCTGTGGCGGCACGATGGCGGTGGAGGGGGCGACGGGGCTGGAACGCGACACCCAGTTTTCGGGGGTGAGCTCGGGCATCTTCATCTCCTGCACATCATGGGGCAGGATAATGACGGCGGGGCCCAGCCGGACGCGCGCGGTGCGGAAGGCGGTGTCCACCACGGCTTGGGCTTGTTCGGGGGAGACAACGGTCTGGACGTAGACGGCCACGTCGGACAGCGTCCGCTCCAGGTTGCTTTCCTGCTGGGTGAAGGTGCCCAGCGAATTCAGGCCCTGCTGGCCAATGATCGCGACCACCGGCTGGTTATCCATCTTCGCGTCGTAGAGCCCATTGAGCATGTGGAAGGCACCGGGGGACGAGGTCGCCACGCACACGCCCACCTCGCCGGTGAACTTCGCGTGTGCCGTGGCCATCAGCGAGCAGATTTCCTCGTGCGTGGGCCGGATGTACTCCAGCCCATCACCCTCGCGCTCGGCTTTGCCCAAGGCGCCGTCGAACGCCCCGATCCCGTCGCCGGGAAATCCGAATACGCGACTGATGCCCCAGTCCCGGACCCGCTGGATCACGAAATCGCTGACAGTTCTTGACATGTAAGATTCCTCCTAATGGTTGGCGTGCATGGTTGTCTTGAGCCTATCGGCGGCGCGCGCCGCGACGGCCATGATGGTCAGAGCCGGGTTTGCGCTGCCCTGGGTCGGCAGGACGCTGCCATCGACGATGTAGAGGTTGGGCACCGCGAACGTTCGGCAGTCCGCGTCCACGACACCGTCGCTTTCTGTTGCGCCCATCCGGGCACCGCCGACCAAGTGGGCATTGCGCGTGATGGTGATGACCTCCTCGGCGCCGGCAGCCTTCAGGATGTCCTCCATGACCTTCGTAGCGGCATTCAACAGGGATTTGTCGTTCTCGCATTGCGAATAGTCGAACCGCGCGATCGGCATGCCGTGCTGGTCCTTTTCACCGGCCAAGGTGACCCTGTTGCGGGCCTGTGGCAGGAACTCGCACAGTGCACCCAGGCAGGCCCAGTGCACGTAATCACTCATATAGTTGCGCAGTTCCGCTCCCCAGTAGCCCTGTGCCATGACGTGTTCGGCCCAGGTGATCGGCAACGGGGACACGGTCTGGATAGAAAAGCCGCGCTTGTAGTTTTTGGTCGGGTCGGTTTCGTAGAAGTCCTCGGTGCTGACCTCCGGCGGCGGGGCCTTGAACATGCGCACTTCGGCGTCGAACCGTCCCGCGGTTTGCGGTGCACCCTGGACCATCAAATAACGGCCCACCAGGTCGAAGTTGTTGCACAGACCGTCCGGGAACCGATCGGAAGTCGAGTTCAGCAGCAACCGGGGCGTTTCGATTGAGTATCCGGCTACGGCGACCATGCGGGCGCGCTGGAAGCGCTGGACCCCGTCGCGTACATAGTGCACGCCGGTGGCTCTGCCGGTGCGTCGGTCGATTTCGATGCGTGTCACCATCGAATCGGGACGCACTTCGGCGCCGTGGGCAAGCGCGTCGGGAACGTGCGTGATCAGTGGAGAGGCTTTCGCGTTGACCTTGCAGCCCTGGATGCAGAAGCCGCGGTAGATGCAGTGTGGCCGGTTGCCGAACCTGCCGTTGCTGATCGCGACAGGGCCGACCTTGGCGGTGATCCCGCATTTTTCGGCTCCGCGCAGGAAGAGCTCGCCATTACCGGAAACCGGGTGGGGCCCGTGCGGGTAGTCGTGCGGATCGCCCCAGGGCCAGTGTTGGCCGGCGACCGGCAACTCCGCCTCGATGTGTTCGTAGTAGTGCTTCAGGTCTGTGTACTCCAGCGGCCAGTCGGCCCCGACGCCGTCGTTGGACAGCGTGTGGAAATCACTGGGGTGGAAGCGCGGAGCGTAGCCGGCGTAGTGGATCATCGACCCGCCCACGCCGCGGCCGGAGTTGTTCGAACCCAGCGGCACCGGATTCTCGCCTCCAATTTCCCGCGGTTCGGTCCAGTACAGTCCGTGCGATCCGCCCTCGTCGCTGACCCAGTCGGTTTCAGGATTCCAGAACGGTCCTGCGTCAAGGGCGAGTACGCTGGCACCGGTTCGTGCCACGCGTTGCAGCAGGGTCGATCCACCCGCGCCGCATCCGATGATGAGCAGGTCGACCTCGTCGTTGTCATCGAACCGGCGCATGTTTTCCAGTAGTTCGGGCTGTATTCTCGAGCCGTCCTTGGCCAGCAGCCAGGCGGAGGCGTTGCGATCCTTGATCGTGCTCATCCGCGCCTCCTGAGTTCTCCCGGGCAAACGGGCCGTGGGCTAGTGTGTGCCGTTCGTTGAAGGTGCCAAGTGTTCGGGTAGCGGACCCGCAGGTTCTCCATGATCATCGTCCGTCGGCCAGCGGGTCGTCCGAGGGCCGGGCATCGCGCACTTCGAACCCCTCGAGTCGGTCGACGCCAAGGTTCTTATAGCCACGGGGGTAGGCCGGGCCGTCGAAGCCGATTTCGTTCCACGCGGCGGGATGGGCGTAGAAAGCGGTGCATGCGTACCGCGTCCACAGGCCCCAGACATGCTCCGCGACGAAGCCGTGCCATGGTTTTGCGCCAAGATCCTGGATCGCTTGCAGGATCAGGGCCTGGTCCTCCCAGGAACAGGCCGCGAACGGCGTCCCGCATTGGTCCTGGGCATCGGAATCCAGACCTGCCAGGGAATCGCGCCACGTCACTGCGTCGATGGGCATCGTCTCATAATGCCAACCATCGGTCTGCCCGTCCGCCAGTCGCTTGTCCACCCTGCCGGCCACCGGGACCCGCGGCTCCTGGCGCTGGTAGAGCAACTGATCGAACATGGCCGTCGCGGTGGCCATCTCGGTCTCGGTGAAAAACCGGGCTTCGGCAGGAGCGTCCAGACGGTCGGTGACCACTGCCCGCGTGGCGGCATCCCAGTTCCCTGCATGTGCCATGACATCGAAGTCGGGGAAACGACCGCCGCCGCGGCGCGGCTCGAGCGGAAGCTGCTTCATTTTTCCCGCCGCAGGATCGAAGCGAGCAGCCCCATGCCCCCGACCAGCGTCACCAGCAGTGGCGCCATGAGGGGAGGTCCCATTTCCATGTTGTAGCGAAAGTTTCTCCAGCCGCCGGGTTTTTGCTTGATGCCCCGGCCGTGGAGCCACACGCCCTGGAGACCGTTTGCCACGATCGTTGCCGAGGCGATCGGCAACAGCGTCTTGGCAGCCCGGTGGCTAAAGGCGCCCGCGATACCGGACACGGCCCCTACCGGCCCCAGCACGACGGGCACCCACATCCATTTGTTGCCGAAGCTGGCCTTGTCATGCTCGAAGTAGATCTCCACGGCTGTGACGATCGCGCCAACGGCCATCAGTGCCGCCAGGCTTCGTTCAAACCGGCCTGTTCGTACATTCCGGACCAGTCGGTCTATGCCATAGACCGCTTCGGCGGCCGTATCGGTGACGATGCTTCCTGCTCGCATGGCTCCTCCTCTGTCCAGTTCAATGACCCATGGCTGTACGTCCCAGCATGCGCGGGCCGGTTCAAAACCGCAAGCAATTGGGATGCCCGGTAAGGACCCTGTTCCTCGCTTGACGCATTGCACGGAACCGCCGGAGACTGCGGGGGATCGGGGCGTCCGGCGCCGGGCTATTGCAATCCGAGCCCGACGATGGATAAGTAGGAGAACACACCCCAGTACACAAGAGGGAGAAGGATCCGGGATGGCAACCACCGCCGCGGTACCCGCAGAACCCGAGGAATTCCCGTTGCACGTCCTGCGTGACTACGCGCTCATCGCCGATGGGGAGCGGGGATCACTGGTTGGCCCGCGCGGTGACATCGCCTGGATGTGTGCCCCGCGCTGGGATTCGGACGCAGTCTTCTCCGCCTTGATCGGCGGAGGAGGACGATTCGCGATCACGCCTCACGGTCGGCCTTTCGTCTGGGGCGGTTACTACGAAGAAGACACCTTGATCTGGCACAGCCGATGGATCACCAACTCCCAGGTAGTCGAGAGCGCCNGAGGGTTCCTGGCCAATATGACAACGACAGAACGCAGTACCGTCTGCCCAGAATCTCAGTACCAACTACACAGATGGGCCCGTACCAATTCGTCAGAACAGCGGTACCTTCAGACGCTATTTAGCACTCCGGCCGTGCAGGGCAAAAAATACGGATATATCCAGTTCTGCCAACTATTCAACAACTACGCGGCAGTCAACGAAGTAGTGGCAACGCTGCACCATGAACCAGGTCGGGCGATGTTGGTGGATTGGGCCGGCGATACTCTCGCGCTGCAAGATGCACTCACCGGGGAACTGACCAAGGCGTACCTGTTCGTTGCGGTCCTGCCGTACTCGGGCATGGTCTTTTGCCAGGCCTTTACCGACATGAAGCAGGATGCGTGGAATAGTGCCCACGTGAAGGCCTTCGAATTCTATGGCGGTGTCAGCCAGATCGTGGTGCCCGACAACGCTCCCACGGCCACTAACCGGCACTCCAAGAATGACAGCACCCGAATCGTCAATGCCCGCTACCAGCAGTTGGCTGATCACTACGGCACGGCGATTGTTCCGGCCCGCCCGAATCGACCGAGGCACAAGGCCGCTGCCGAGTCCGCGGTCAACGTAGTCAATAAGCGGGTCATCGGGTATCTGAGCGAAGAATTCTGGGTGTCGTTGGTGGAGTTGAATACCGCCATCGATGAGCGGGTCGCGGAGATCAATGAGCAGATCAAGCGCGTGGATGGCTCAACCAGGAACGAGCAGTTCACCACGGAGGAAGCCCACCTGCTTCAGCCCTTGCCTCAGGAACGCTTCGAATCCGTGGAATGGAAGCAGGTCAAAGTCGGAAAAAATTACCACGTCACCGCCGACTATCAGCATTATTCGGTGCCTTATAAGCTCACGGGCCGGATCTTGAAGGTCCGCCTGACCGGTTTGAAAGTCACCGTCTTTGATGGTGAATCGGTGGCGTGTGAGCATCCGCGCCGGCACGGGCGCAAGGGCCAGTATTCGACGCTGGCCGAACACGTTCCCAAGCAGCACCAAGATATCGAGGGGTTGTGGTCCAGGAAGTGGTTCCTGGACCGTGCAAGGCCTTTCGGTCCCGCGACGGTCTCGGTGATCACGATGATTCTTGAGCGACCGAAAATTGAGGCGCAAGCCTTTCTGGATTGCCAGAACATCCTTAGTGGTTTGGGTAAGAGTAATCGGCAACGGTTGGAAGCGACGTGCCAGCAGGTCCTGAATCAGCACGGGTACCCCACCTACACCACCTTGAAACGGTTGATGGCCTCGATGAACAGTGACAGCAAACAAGTTCGGCCGCCTCTGCCGGTGCCCCCGAACACGAAGAAGGCACCGATAACCACCGAGTCCGGTGAACGCGCTGAGGTGTTCGTGCGTGGCGCCGATTATTACCAGGAAGGCCGGTAGCTGCTGATGTTCACCAGTGTTGACTACGACAAGTTTCGGGCCCTGCGCATTACCCAGGTAGCTTTGCAGCTCGAGGAGCTGTTCAAAGATGATGGCAATGACCGCAAGACCCCGGAGGAACTGTTCCTCACTGCCGTTGATGAAGCCTTGGAATTACGGCGATCGAACCGTATTGAAAAGCTCATTTCCAGGGCGCGTTTCCCTATCCCGCAGGCTTCGATCGAAGAGATCCGTTACCTGCCAGAGCGTGGGGTGAGCTCCGTAAGGATGCAAAGATATGCGGCGCATGACTGGGGTGCCGATCCCACGAACCTGTTGCTGATTTCTCCCACCGGAGGCGGGAAAACCTATATTGCTTGCGCGATCGGCATCGCTGCCTGCCACGCGGAACATTCGGTGCACTACACCCGTCTCGATGAGATGGCCCGTGAACTGGTTGTTGCCCGTGGCGATAATATTGCTTACCAAGCCCTACTCAACAGGCTCTGCAACGTCGATTTGCTCATCGTCGATGACTTTTTGACCATCGGTATCGACGAGACTGCAGCCAATGATCTGTTCACGATTCTGGTCACCAGGGATCAACGACTGCCTACGCTGATCGCCAGCCAATCCGGTCCAAGTTATTGGGTGGAGAGCCTGCCGGAGAAGGTCGCAGCCGATTCGATCGTGAACCGGTTGGCCAACAGGGCCCGAACGATCAACTTGGGAACGTTGGACATGCGCCGGCTACATGCTCAGGAGGCGCGTGCCGCCAAGGACCACTGGGAATAGCCGCAGCGTCTGGGCAGGAGATCCACGGACCTGCTGGCGGTAGTTATGCTCGGATATCGGTCGGGAATTGTTGGCGTAGTTCCTGACCGATACCGCCTTCCCGGAACAATCGGTACCACCTACCCGGACTGGCCGTACCATGAAGCCGTATGTGAACACTCGTTTCTTTGTTTACAGTCGCACTCACCACATCGTTTACACACGCACTCGACACTTCCTTTACACACGATGTCAGCACATCGTTTACACCAACACTCATGACATCGCTGACACCGTGTGCACTCAGGGATTCAGACCGGTCAGCCGGTAGTTTCCAACTGGTAATGCTGTTTGTCGTAGTCGATCCGCCGCAAAATCCACGACGGTCTCGGTTCGCGGATACGGGCCCCATGGACCTGCCACAGCGGCATCACCCGTTTGCTGGAGGCAACACGCACCGGCAGAGGGAAGTAGAGACTTTCCTCTCCGTCGAGGGTGCTAAACAAAGTAAAACCCGTTTCGGTGGTGGCCACCTGGTGTTCACCAATCAGATGGGTCGGCACCTTGAACACCCGGCCGC
>NZ_BAABLK010000014.1:0-5326 GCF_039544305.1 Paeniglutamicibacter antarcticus | reverse complement strand
AAGACCCACTGCGCCGATGGTACTGCACTCGGGAGGGTGTGGGAGAGTAGGTCACCGCCGGACAATTTGTCCCGGAACCCCTGAACACTGTGTGTTCGGGGGTTCCGATGTTTAACCCCCAAAACCCAGGATATTCCTTCTGCTGGGGTTCGGGTGTGTGGCCTCTACCGGTGTGGGGGCCACACCTCGTTAATAAGGGGGGAGGGGTGTGCGGGCCAGCCTATTGGTCCTGTGGTGTTTCGGTTGCCTGCGCCCACACCACTGCGCCCGTATGGTGATTTGAGACAGGGTTTAGGAGAATTGTTTTCATGTCGAATCGCCGCAAATTTACCGAAGAGTTCAAGGCAGGAGCCGTTGAAANACCCGGATGCCGGCGCCGATGAACCAGGTCCGGTCGAATGGGCCAAGTACAAGGCCCTGCAGGCGGAGAACGCCGCATTGAAACGGGAGAACGAATTTTTGGGAAAAGCCAGCGCCTTCTTTGCCGCGAAGCACCTGTAGAAGATTTCTATGCGTTCATCGATCAACAGAAGGCGTTCTTCCCCATCACCTGGATGTGCCAGAGACTCGGCATTTCTAGGGCCTCGTATTACCGGTGGTCGAACCCCACCGGCCTGACACCGACCGCCAAGCGGCATTCAGAACTAAGCACCGAAGTCGCCCAGGAATTTGAAGACGCCGATCAGATGGCTGGCCGGGATCAGCTCACCAAACTGCTGAACCAGCGCGGGATCAAGGTCGCAGCCGGGACCGTGGGCTCGATCATGAAAGAAGCCGGATTGCGGGCCAGACGGATGCGCGCATGGAAGAAAACCACCGTCGTTGACCCCGCTGCACGGACCGAACACATCAAGAACCACATGCTCGATGAGCACGGGAAACGGGACTTCACCTCCGAAATCCCAGGCAAACGGCTAGTTGGCGACATCACTTACCTTAAAACCGGTTCCGGATGGCTGTATCTGGCCACAGTGATTGATTTGGCCACGCGCATGGTGGTTGGTTGGTCCATGGATTCGAATATGCGCACGCCGTTGATCATCAACGCGCTGGGCATGGCACGTGACCATCGCCGACTTCATCCAGACGGCGCAATTTTTCACAGCGACAGAGGCTCGCAGTACACCTCTGGGGAGTTCCAGAAGTGGTGCGCGGGCAACAAGATCACACAGTCCATGGGGTTGACCGGTATATGTTGGGACAACGCCGTGGCCGAGAATTTCTTCTCGCATTTGAAGACCGAGATGTATCACCACTACGACTTCCCGAACCACCTGTCGGCACGGACGGCCGTGATGGAATACATAGAAACTTGGTACAACCGGCGCCGGCCCCACAGCAACAATCAGGGACTGTCGCCAGCCAAGGCCTTGGCCGTGTTCCAACAGCAGTATGAATTGGCAGCAGCGTAAGAAGAAAAATCAATCAAGCTGTCTCAAAAACTTGACGTGCGCACCACACCCGAAAGGACGATTTGTCGGATTTCCTGGAGGCGCTGGTCGTTTGCTTAGCTAATTCTTCCAACGGTGTTCTCGTTGTGGATCAGGTTTATCTGCTGGTTCGGCGGGCCGGTGGATACGAGTGCCATGGTTGAGCTTGTTTGACTGAATATTTGCTCGTTTGGGGGCCAGCAATATTGGGCGTGGGGACCAGCCCGGGGAAACGGGAATATTCTCCGTGGGAGCCACCAGTGGCGTTGCCGTGAGCCAATTAGTCGGCGGAGTGGAGGGCTACGCCGCCACGTGAGCAGGTCCGGCCTGCACCGGTCGCCCCTGCGGTAGCCGGGCACGGCCAACCACGGGAAATACACGGAGGACTCCATCCGGACGGCGACCGCGGAGCAGTCGAGCGCCTAGGGAACGCCTTTGCGGCCCGGCCCTACGTGTTCTGCACGTGGTGTCCGCAGATGGGCCGGTACCGGCGTCCACGCCGAGCCGGTCATGCACCGGGGCCTCCAGCGTCTAATCCGGATCTGAGCCTGCAGGTACACGTGACGCGAGAGGATCGGTGCCGTACAGGAATAGTTGGGCCCTTGGGGGCCGGTGGCTCCCACACGGGGCGGTAACGGCATCCAGCGGCAATATCAGTGGCTCCCAACGGCAATAATGGGTGGTCCCCAAAGCGTCGAAGACTCATGACAGTACAGCTTTATCGCGGGTTTCCTGCCCGAGAAGACTGCTTCTCGTGTAAAAGGAGGCATAGGCCGAGCTCGGTTGCATAACTTGATGCCTATCCGGATTGCTGCCTGGTTCCATTTGAGCGGGAGTCGACTAAGACTGTTCCTGTCAGTGGAAGTTCTAAACTGACCCGAGGTGGCAATCTTGAATCCTCGCTGACCATCAGCGGCAACCGTTTTGATCCCTGGCGGGATAGCTATGAACTTCTCCCGGCCTGCAGGGGGCAGCCACTTGGCCCATCGATACTTTCTGACGAGGGTACTTGCTCGTCCTATTCCTGGATTCTGAGGCGGGCCTGACGCCGGCAGGGGGATTTGAATGGGATGTGAATCAAGTCCGCGCACCACCTTCAGGGGACTAGGCACAGAGGCCGTATTCATGAACGTTTTCCAGAATTGTTTGGGCAGTGCTACTGTCTCGGGTCTGAATCTCCATGGTTGGGGTGCCGTCGAACGAACAGTTACATAGCGAGAAGCCTGCCGTGTCGATATTGAGAAGTCGGGTGAATGGCATGAGGTGCTGCGATGACATTCACGGCACCGTTGCCACACATTGATTGGCGCATGCTTTCAGATTCAGTTATAGTTATTGACGAAGATCCACAGCATTTGCTGCGACTCGACGAAGCCACCGTTGCTCCTGAACAAGGAACGTGCGGTACTAGAGTTACGGCGGTCATAGCGTGGGGGAAACGCCCGGTCCCATACCGAACCCGGAAGCTAAGACCCACTGCGCCGATGGTACTGCACTCGGGAGGGTGTGGGAGAGTAGGTCACCGCCGGACATAACTGTCCCGGAACCCCCGAACACTTTGTGTTCGGGGGTTCCGATGTTTAACGGGCGCATCGATAAGGGACCTCGAGTTCTAGGGGCTTATGGGACAAAAAGTGTTCTGGCCCGGGCACGAGCAACTTTTCGTACATGCATTGTGGTCGCTAATCCCAGGTCGTCGCCGAGCATTCGAACGGCACCCACCACTTTTTGGTTCGCGGCAGTTGCGGCAGTTGCCAACGACGTTTCATTCGTTTCTTCAGATGGGCCGATCGCAGGGGATGGAACGCGCCTATTCATCGGCTCAAAGGCTCGACGGACCGAGCAAGGTAGAGGGCAATCACTTGGGGTTTGGCCTGAAAGCCTTGGGTTGCGTAATCCCGATCACGCTCCGGCAGTATTTCGCCGCCCCAGTCTCCTCAACCCGCGACCACACGCATTGACCGATCAGAACGCTGGTTAGGTTGGCCAGTGACGAGAATTCACAATGACTCCGTCGTCGGGATCGTCCAGCCCCAACGTCATTACAATTTGCGTTTGCGTTGGCGACCACGTGTTGAGCGTCGGGTCGTTTGTCCTAACAGCGGCTATCGTCAGCCTGACGATGCAAACCACCAGAAATCAATACCTATGCCGCGAAAGCCCTCATCGGCATCGAAGTCGACGCCTGATCACCAACGAACGCGACGTTCAACACCTGTCCGGGTAGGCGGTACTGAATATTTCGAATACTTGAGACTGCCTGAGATCAAGATAAGGTCGCCCGGAAATGCGTGCTCCGTATAAAGCTTCGACGCCTCGAATCGTGGTCTGCCCGTCATACGGAGGGTTCCTCGGGGCGGAAAAGCATTGCCGGCCGTAGCGGCTGGAGCCGGCGCCGACGAACCCCGAACGCACGCGACGCCTTAGACCGGCTCGCCGTCGCCGATTCCCTCCCCGCAGCGCCGGGCAAGGGGTAAAGAATTGGCTTGTTCGCGGGCTTGGGCACGAATGTTAGCTTCCATACACCGTGGTCAAGAATGAGTCAGGCCCGGTTTCCCCGCTCAGGTCGTGCTGAAGAGAGTCCGACGGCGAGTAGGCCACGACCTCAGGCCAGACTAGTTCGTAGAATCAATCAGGTCGGCGACGGCAGAGAACAACAGGACACTCGAGAATCTCACCTGTCATAAGTCCGGAGGGCTTCTCTGATCCTGTAGAAGCGATCCCAGGCGACACCGATCCGCTTGTTCGTAAAACTCTCGAGGTTTCTGCAGAGACGCCTGCTCCGCGGTCGTTGGCCGTTACCGTGTCGTTGAAAAGGGCTACACCAGGTGTCCGGACCGGCCGTACCATGACGCCGAATTCGTTAGCGGGCCTTGATCTAAGCCGACCAAACTCTACATCGTTGGTAAAAGCAGGCAGGATGCAAACATCAGGCCGGCTTTCATACAAGCCCTTTGAGCAACCGCTGGTCTCGACGAAGACTGCCGCCGGGTGGAAATGCTATTTATTGCAGCTCGGCCCCTATCGTCTAGGTAAATCGTTGGCTGAAGAAGAGGCCTATCAATGTTGGGCGCAGTTCAACGAACGCAACGGTGTCCCTTGCGGGTCAAGCCGGGCCGGCCAAGACTTCGCATTCTGGCCGGCAATGATCGAAGAAGGCTTCCGATCCGTGCTTGACGCACCGTTTACTCATCGACTTGCGCAATGGGTTGTGTGATGCGCCTTCGCCCGGGAGTTGCACACAGATAATTCCGACTGGTGAGGGCTATACGGAGGATGATCACCTATGGCTCGTGTTCCACCTGGTGATGAGCAACTGGCAGTGCGAATGGATCGGGCTCTCGAATCCGTACTCGCGTGAGGGGTCCAGCTGCGCAGCCTTTTGGGGAGTTGCTGGAGTCACAGTGAGTTTTTTACGAAAATGGTGTTCAAACGGCCACGTATGAGTCGACGGGGGGCCGGAACTCGGGGTTCTTGCGGCGAGCCATCGTCGACTTGTGGTGGTGGCGTTTGGTGTGTATAGTTTTCTAAGTCGCCGCGAGGTGCACAGCGGATCAAACCGGGTGCGAATCGCCAGGCGACCGAATTTCTACCAAAATCCCCCTTTCAGTTTTCCTTGATGCTTCGTGTGTCGGATTTCTGGTGGGAGCCGCATGGTAGGGCATTGGATACCGGAAACGGTGGATTTGCTCTTCGACTCGCGGCGGGGTAAGGTAGATAAGTTGCTCCAGAGCGAAGCGGCCGGGTCAGTAAGTCCTGGTGGTGGGTTTTGGAAGTGTCTGTTGTTTGAGAACTCAATAGTGTGCCAAGTTTGTTGATACCAATTTATTTATTTTATTGGTGAATGGTTTTTAGGTGTACACCTCCGTGTGCATGCTAGGAGCAATTTGCCGGGA
>NZ_BAABLK010000013.1:0-74067 GCF_039544305.1 Paeniglutamicibacter antarcticus | reverse complement strand
GCTAGCGGGCGGCCAGAGGATTCAACTAACGCAACTGCATCGGCTTTGAACTCATCAGAGTAGGTTGGTCGAGAAGACATGGGAACAATCCTTTCAGGAACTGTCTCATATCAGTAGTACACCTCATACCCGTGTTGGCTCCCGGTCCCGCGGCTACGGCCGTTCGGTGGTTCGGTCCCTGATCGAAGAAGCCTCAAGACGGAACCTCGAAGAGATCTGGCTGCAGGTCGCTGAATCCAACTCGGTGGCCCTCGGACTCTACGGGTCCCTGGGATTTGAAACCATCTCCGGCTACCACTACCGGCAAGCACCCGGCGCGGAGCCGACAGGCGATCCGTCACCACTGCTGCGCTTGGGTTCATAGGCCGCAGCCGAAACACGGGTTTCCTTTTGATGAAACGTAGCGGCCATGCGGCGATTAGCGCGGCTCGACACCGAGCTGGTGTCCGGCGTCAGTGACGTTGTAAGATTGATGATGGCGATGGATCCCGCCGGAACTGCCTTGCAGTTCGAACCGCCGTCCGGCTAATGGTTCCTGCCTTTGCTGCTCAGAGGTAGGTGCACCATGCCCGATCACGGAACCCTTGTCCTTTTGCGCCACGGCGAAAGCACGCTGAACGCGCAGGGCCGGTTCACCGGTCTGCTCAACCCGCCGCTGACAGCCCGGGGTCGAGCCCAATCGCTCAAGGCCGCCGCGGTCCTCGCATCCGCTGGCTTCCTCCCGGAGCTCATTTATTCCTCGACGATGGTCCGCGCGACGGAAACCGGTGAGTTGCTCACCGCGGCGCTGACCCGCGGAAAGGTTCCGGTGAGCAAGGCCTGGGAACTCAATGAACGCAGCTACGGTGCCCTTACCGGGCGGCGCCGAACCGAACTCCTGGAAGAGTTCGGGCTCCAGATGCTCCACCGTTGGCGCCGGTCCCTTGATGAAGCCCCGCCGCCCATGAGCGCACGACTGTTGACTACCATCGGCCGAAACAGCGCGGTGGCGGCGATGCCCCAGGGCGCCGCTCACGCAACCGAGTCGCTGAACGCCGTTGCCACCAGGATCCGGGGGTTCTGGCAGGGAACCCTGAGACCCGCGCTGGAGGCCGGTTCCGATGTCTTGGTTGTTGGCCATGGCAATTCCCTGCGTGCCCTGTGCCTGGTGATCGATTCCCTGGGCGAGGACGAGGTGGAATCGCTGAACCTACCTACAGGTCATCCACTGGAATACGGCTTCGATCCCGGATTCCTTCCCTCCCCGAGAGGCGGAACCTACCTGGATCCCTCCGCTGCGGCCGCAGCCGTTGACCTTCTCGCTGCCGGCGGCGGTACGTGAGCGTAGCGCTCTTTACGGCCTTGACCATTAGCATTGTTCCCTGACAGGAGTATCCACCATGAACGACGTGACCTTCACCGCGGTCCATGCCTTGCAGATCCTTGATTCGCGCGGCCATCCCACCCTCCAAGTGGCACTGACGTGCCAGGGAGGTTCCGTCCTGACGGCCTCGGCGCCTTCGGGAGCATCCACAGGAACCCACGAAGCCGTTGAACTGCGCGACGGTGGAAGAAACTATTCGGGGCGCGGAGTGGAATCCGCGGTTGCCGGCATCAACACGGCCATCGCTGAGCTGTTGCTCTCAAGACCCTGGCCGAGCCAACGATCCCTTGATGGCGCCTTGTGCGAGCTGGACGGCACGGCGGATAAATCCCGGCTGGGGGCAAACGCCATCGTAGCGGTGTCCATGGCAGCGGCACGTGCCTTTGCCTCGGTCGCTGGACAGCCGTTGCACGCCTGGATCGGGAAAACCGTTGGACGCGCAGGGCGGTTGCCCGTCCCGCACTTCAACGTCCTTAACGGCGGCGCCCACGCAGCGAACCCGCTGGCATTCCAGGAATTCATGATCGCGCCCACCGGGGCGCGGAACCTGCCCGAGGCCATCCGGTGGGGCTCGGAGGTCTACCATGCGCTGGGCACAGTGCTGCGAGCCAAGGGCATGTCCACGGGTCTTGGGGACGAGGGCGGATACGCGCCGGAGATCTCCTCGGCCCAGGAGGCGCTGGAGCTGATAACGAAGGCCATCGAGGAGGCAGGCCACAGCCCCGGGACGGACGGGGTATCCATCGCCCTGGACCCGGCAGCAAACTATTTTTACCGCGACGGAGTTTATGAGCTGAACGGGAGCTCCTACTCCTCCACCGAGTTGGTGGGCTACTACGAGAAGCTGGTCGCCAACTACCCGATCCGCAGCCTGGAGGACCCCCTGGCCGAGGAGGACGCCCACGGATGGACGGAGCTGACGGCGCGCTTGGGCAACTTGGTGCAGGTGGTGGGGGATGACATATTCGTTACCAACCCCGAGCTGCTGCGCACCGGAATCCAGAACGCGTCAGCCAACGCCGTCTTGCTCAAACCCAACCAAATCGGCACCGTGAGCCAAACACTGGACACCTTCACCATCGCCGAGCACGGCGGCTTCAGCTCCATGGTTTCCCACCGGTCCGGGGAAACCATGGACAGCTTTGTGGCAGACCTGGCCGTTGGCCTGGGCTGCGGCCAGCTCAAGTCCGGTGCCCCCGCCCGTGGAGAACGGGTGGCCAAATACAACCGGCTCCTCGAAATCTCCGACGCCCATCCGCTGTTGCCCTACGGGCTCGGCACCCCTCATCGTGAAACGGAGCCCAACCATGACTAAGGCGCAACCACCCCGTGAGAACCCGCACCGCATCCGCGGCCCAGTCTTGATGGGCGTCGTCCCGGGCCAACCACTGGCCGTCACCCACCGCGCAGCCGAGCTTGCCTACAGCCTGGACGTCGAGCTCTTCTGCGCCTACGTCGATGCTTCCAGCTATCCGACGGGGGAGGGCCCGGACGGCTCGGTCGGTTCGAGGCCCATCGACCCGGACGGGGTTGACGACGAGGGTGATTCCGGCTCGTTGGCCATCGAAAACCGGCTCTCCGCGGTCCTGTCCCCGTACGGGATCAGCTGGAGCTACCGAAGAATGGCCGGGGATCCCGCCCGTGCACTGGGGCGCCTGGCGCAAAAGGTGGACGCGTCGGTGATCGTCGTCGGCACCCGGGAACGCGGAATGGGCCACAAGCTTGAGGAAATGTTGACCGGTTCCGTCGCTGTCCACTTGGCACACCGCCAGTGCACCCCTGTGCTTGTTGTGCCGTTGGATCCACACACCTCGGGAGCCGCGGAATGAACGACTCCGATGTGAACGCAACACCCAAGGCGGAAACGCTGCCGGTAGACAGCGATGTCGATGTTGTATTGCCCAAGAGCCGGCGCCGCGCGATACACCTGCACCCCGGCTACATCGGTCTGGTCGTCGTTGGCGGAATGCTGGGAACCTTGGCACGGTACGGTCTCGAGGACGTGATCCCCGCCCCCGGCGGCTGGCCGCTGCCGACCTTGCTCATCAATCTCGCCGGTGCCCTTGCCCTCGGCGCCCTGCTGGAGGGGCTGTCCCGGCGCGGACCCGAAACCGGGCGGCTGCGGATGATCCGGTTGCTGGCCGGAACCGGCTTCCTCGGCGCCTTCACCACCTACAGCACCCTTGCACTGGAAGCCACCATGCTCATGGATGCAGACCGGGCCGCTACTTCGGCGCTGTACCTGGCAGCCAGCCTGGTTGGCGGTCTGTGCGCCACCACAGCCGGAATCTGGATCGCCGCCCGACACCACCACGGGCTTGTTGCACGGCAGCGCCAGACGCACCAAAACCCCTCAACGCAAGGAGGACGGCCATGATCGTCGCATTGCTGGCCCTGGCCGGCGGACTGGGCGCTGGAACCCGCTTCACGATGGACGGATTGCTCCGCTCCTGGTTCCGGACCGCCTTGCCCGTCGGGACCATGATCATCAACACCACCGGTTCGCTTCTGATCGGATTGCTGGCGGGGTTGGTTCTGGCCCACCAAGTCAATCCCGGACTGGAAATCGTGCTGGGGACCGGATTCATGGGTGGCTACACCACCTTCAGCACAGCCAGTTTCGAGACGGTGCGACTGATCCAGACCGGCAGGACCGGCTTCGCACTGATCAACGGTATCGGCACCCTGGTCCTGACGGTTGCCGCCGCAGTTCTCGGGCTTGGAATCGGACGTGCCTTCTGAGTCGGCATCGAGGCGGTTCGGTGGCCTTCGCGGTGTTCCCATCGCGACGAAATCGGAATATCCTGAAACCAGAGGCGATGGAACCCGCCCGAATCAGCTAAACGATTCCAACTGCCGCTCCGGCTTATGGCTCCTGTCCCACAAGGACGGAGACACGCAATGTTCACGGAAACACGGAACGCGGAAGCACCAATACCCGCGCCCGAGACATTCTCGAGCATCGTCTTTGAGCGACCGGAAAGCCCCGAGATGCCTCCGGGCCCCGAACAAGCCGTGGCCCTGGTCGATCTCCAGCTCAACCAGGTCATTGGCGCAGTCGTTGCCGGACGCGAGCAATACGACCTCACCCCCTACTTCCTGCGTCCGTTGGGGACAACACGGGAAATCACCTACCGCCACGAGATCATAGCTGACCTGGGCACGGTCGCCATCCGCAACATCGTTGACACCTTCGCCCGAAACCTCCAGCAGATGCGCAAGCACCTGAAGCAGGCTGCGGCGCTGGGCTACATCCACCAACGGCAGGCGGTATTCGTGGTTGCCGCCCAGGCTTACTGTTCGGCCGTCGAGGAACTACGCAACGCCTTGGACGCTGCGGTCCCAGGTTCACCCGGATTCCGGCGTTTCAAGTCATACGTCCAGGCCTATGCCGGATCCGGGGCCTACCAGGTGCTGGCCACCGAGGTCCGGTCGGTCCTGAAGGAACTGGAATCGATCCGGTATTGCTTCCGGATCAACGGGGCCAGGGTCACCGTCTCGCGGTACGAGGAAGAAACGGACTATGCCCGCGAAGTCCAGGAAACCTTCGAGCGCTTTCAACAAGATGCCCCCGAAACCAAGGCGAAAAAGCCGCGGACGGTCATCGAGATGGACCGGGTCGAGGCCATGGTCCTAGACCGGGTTGCCTTGCTGTTCCCCGAGGCCTTCGGCGCCCTCGACGATTTCCACAGGAAGTATGCGGACTTCACCGACGAGGTGCTGGTCCGATTCGACCGGGAAATCCAGTTCTACCTGGCCTACCTGGACCACACCGAAGCCCTCCAGGAAGCAGGACTGCACTTTTGCGTCCCTACCGTGAGCGTTTCAAAGGAGGTGTGCGCCGAGGAAACCTTCGACCTCGCCCTGGCCCAGCTGCTTGTCGCCAAGCACCGGCGGGTAATAGCCAACGATTTCCGGCTTCTGTCCCCGGAACGGATCATTGTGGTTTCCGGTCCCAACCAAGGCGGCAAGACCACTTTCGCCCGTACCGTCGGACAACTGCACTACCTCGGCTCACTCGGACTGACCGTCCCGGGAACCCGTGCCGAGCTGTTCCTCCCGGAGAAGATCTTCACCCACTTCGAGCACGGTGAAAATACCGCGGACCTTCGCGGGAAACTCATGGACGACCTCGTCCGCATCCACCGCATCATCAAAGACGCCACCCCGGACAGCCTGGTCATCCTCAACGAGATCTTCACCTCCACCACCCTTGAGGACGCCATCAACCTGGGCGGACGGATCCTTGGCAGGCTAAGCGACCTTGGCGTTCTCTGCGTCTGCGTGACCTTCGTCGACGAGCTTGCCTCGCTGAACGAAGCCACCGTGAGCATGGTCAGCACCGTTGAGGCCAACGACCCGGCCAAGCGGACCTTCAAGGTCATTCGGAAAACGGCAGACGGGCTTGCCTACGCCATGGTCCTGGCCCGCAAGTACCGTCTCACCCACGACCAACTCAAGGAAAGGATCACACCATGAAGGCCTTTTTGATGTACCAAGACCGGGACCTGGACCGCGGCGAGAAGGCTTCCACCCGGACCAGGGCCCTGGATCGGGACCTTGACCTGGGGCGGGTGTGCACGGCCATGGCGGCCTCCGACCCGTACTTGCAAAACACGGCGGAGCAATCGCTGCGCGCCCCGTTGGGCGCGGCGGAGGACATCACCTACCGCCAGCGCATACTCATTGACGTCCTGGAGAAACCGGATGTCGCCAGGGACCTCTACACCTTGGCGGAGGAGACAGTCACGGCGGAAAAAAAGATCTATCGCGGCAACTTCTTCAGCTATCCCGATGCGGTGCTGCGCCGTTCCATCGAATCCCTGGAACTGCTGATCGTGATGCTGCGCCGGTTGCGCGCGATCGCCGACGAGCACGGCACGGAATTCAGTTCGCCGGGCTTCAGCAGGTTCTTCGCCATGATCACCCGTGAACTGGACGAAGACTACTTCCAGCTCGTCGCCGGGCACCTGAAGGGACTGCGCCTGCGCCACGGCGTCATGGTCAGCGCCAGCCTTGGCTATGCAAACAACGGAGGGGGCTACACCCTGCGACGGCCCAACCCCAGGGAAGGAAACTGGGTTCAACGTATTTACCGAAAGCCAATCGAAAGCTATTCCTTCGAGATCAGTCCCCGGGACGAGGCCGGAGCCAGGGCCCTTTCCGCCCTGCACAACCAAAGCGTCGCCCTGGCCGCGCACGCACTTGATGTCTCCGACAGCCACATCCTGAGCTTCTTCACCATGCTGCGGGCCGAACTTGCCTTCTACATCGGATGCCTGAACCTGCGGGAGGCGCTGAGTGCCAACGCCGGGCCGATCTGCTTCCCGAAGCCGGAACCGGCGGGCACCAACGAGCTCGGTGCCCACGGACTCTACGACCTTTCCCTGGCGCTGACGGGCGCGCCGTCGGTGGTGGGCAACGACCTGGACGCCGGAGGCAAGAACCTCATCATGGTCACCGGGGCAAACGAGGGCGGGAAATCGACGTTCCTGCGCAGTCTCGGTGCGGCCCAGCTGATGATGCAATGCGGGATGTTCGTCTGTGCCGAGTACTTTTGCTCAAGCATCAGCGATGCGATCCACACCCATTTCAAGCGCGAGGAGGATGCGGAACTCAACAGCGGCAAGCTCGACGAGGAGCTCGAACGGATGAGCGAGATCGCGGATACCATTTCCCCGCAGTCACTCGTGCTCTTCAACGAATCCTTCTCGGCCACCAATGAACGCGAAGGATCGGCCATCGCCCGGAACATCATCTCCGCGCTGGTGGAGTCACGGATGCGCGTCGTGTTCGTAACCCACTTCTTTGACCTTTCCCACGGACTCTACGAGCAGCACTTCTCAGGAGCCCTGTTCCTGCAGGCCCAAAGGACATCAGACGGCCGGCGGACCCACCGCATCGTGGAAGGGGAACCTGCACGCACCAGCTATGGCGAGGATCTCTACGAGCAGGTGTTCGGAAGCGCAGTTGCGGGCGTTTCGGCTCATGGCGGGGACAGCCTATAGTCCGTGCCGGGGTGTTCCGGGCAGGATCAGGTCGCAAGCGACGCGATGGCTTCCTTGGTTCCCTCGAAGGTCACCAAGGCCTCGGCACGCCGGCCGGAGGCGTGCAGCAAAAGCTCACCGGGCCGCCCGGTGATGGCCACCGAGGAGGCCGCCTTGCGCACCACATGGCGTTGGCCATCGGGGCGGACAAGGATGACTCCCGTGTCTGTGCCCCGATAGTAAAGCCCGGCCCGGCGCACCAGATCCGTCCACAAAAGGTCTTCGTAGCGCGAATCAAGCACGCGCGGTGCCCAACGGCCACCCGCGCGGCGGACATCCTCCGTGTGGATGAAAAACTCGGAAAGGTTCGCCGAATGGTCGACCCGGGACAGGGATAACGGGGAAAGCCTGGGGGCGCCGTGCCGGAACTCGTTGAGCAGGTCGATAAAAGCGCCGCGGTCCCGTGCCGCGCTTGCACGCCGGTCCAGCTCGACTTCCATCCGGTGCGCCAGCGGCTTGAGCAACAGTCCCGCGGCGAGCCAGGAACGCTCGCGCAGGACCAGGTGCGCGGCCAAGTGACGTGCCTGCCATCCAGAGCACAACGTAGGAGCCGTTGGCCCTGCCGCCAGCAGGACTTCGGCCAGTAGTTCACGCGAGGCTGGTACGAAATTCATCACTTCGAAACTAACACGTCCGGGGGCACTTCGAGCCCGTGTGTCGCGCACCGGCCAGCCGCGTGGGGCCAAAAGGACATGGGGTGCCGCCGGAGTGCGTTTTAGCCCCTCTTTCACGGTTCGTGGCACTAGACTGGTAGGGATGTCGCAGAACCCAGCCTTCGCCGCTCCCGCCACCGTCGACGGGAAATTGTCCGACCAGATTTCCGCTGCCCTGAAGAAGGATGCCGAAGGCTTGGTCGCCGCCATCATCCAGCAACATGGCACCGGCGAGGTGCTGATGCTCGGATGGATGGACGAGGAAGCCCTTCGCCGCACCCTGAGCACCGGCCGGGTGACCTTCTGGTCTCGCTCGCGCAAGGAATACTGGCGCAAGGGCGACACCTCCGGGAACTCCCAGCTGGTTCGCTCAGCGGCCCTTGACTGCGACGGCGACGCCCTGGTCGTTGTCGTCGACCAGGTCGGTGCCGCCTGCCACACCGGAGCTCACACCTGCTTCGACGGGCGCGAACTGCCCGCCGTGGTCGGCCGCCGCGTATCCTGAGCACACCCCATTACTGACAACAGCACACGCAAGGAACCTTCTTCGCCCATGCAAGCTCTCGGTGCACTATCACCCACCCGCGAGCAATTCCGCGCACTCGCTGCGGATCGCCGCGTCATCCCCGTGACCATGAAGGTGCTGGCCGATTCGCTGACACCTATTTCCATCTACCGCCGGCTAGCCGGCGGCCGGCCCGGCACCTTCCTGATGGAATCCGCGGCCGCCGGGGGAGTGTGGAGCCGCTACTCGTTCATCGGGGTGAATTCCCCTGCCACCTTGACCACCCTGGACGGCAAGGCGCACTGGCAGGGATCCGCCCCGGCGGGGATGCCAACGGAGGGCAACCCGGTGCAGGTGCTGCGCGACACGGTGCGCTCCCTGCGCACCGAACCGCTGGAGGGGCTTCCTCCCTTGACCAGCGGCATGGTTGGATTCATCGGCTGGGAAGCGGTGCGGCACTGGGAAAAGCTGCCCAATCCGCCGGCCGACGACCTGCACCTGCCCGAGCTGGCGATGAACCTGGTCGGGGACATGGCCGTGCATGACAACACCGACGGCACCCTGACCCTGGTTGCCAACGCCATCAACTTCAACGGCACCACCGAAGGCGTCGACGGGGCCTACGACCATGGCGTCGCACGCCTGCGCGGGATGCTCGATGCCTTGGGCGAAGCCAGGGAGAACCCGGTCTCCGCGCTTTCGGGAACCGACGTGCCCACCGACGAGCTGATGAATGCGGTCACGCATTCCTGGGACGAGGATTCCTACCGCCAAGCGGTGTTGCGCGGCAAGGAAGCGATCGTGGACGGTGAGGTCTTCCAGGTCGTGGTCTCCAGGCGCTTCGAGCTTGAGACCCATGCGGACCCGCTGGATGTCTACCGGATCCTGCGGGCCACCAACCCCAGCCCGTACATGTACCTTTTCTCCCTCCAGGACGCCCACGGCAAGGACTACTCCATCGTCGGTTCATCGCCCGAGGCACTGGTGACCGTCAACGACGACCATGTGGTCACCCACCCGATCGCAGGCTCGCGCCCGCGCGGGAACACCTACGAGGACGATGCCCAACACGAAAAGAACCTGCTCAATGACGAGAAAGAACGTGCCGAGCACCTGATGCTCGTCGATCTCTCGCGCAACGACCTCTCAAAGGTCTGCGTGCCGGGATCGGTGGAGGTCACCCAGTTCATGGAGGTCGAGCGCTTCAGCCACATCATGCACCTGGTCTCTAACGTGGTGGGCAAGCTGAACCCGGGCACCGACGGCTACGACGTGCTCGCGGCCACCTTCCCGGCAGGCACGCTCTCCGGGGCCCCCAAGCCCCGTGCACTCTCGCTGCTTGACGAACTCGAACCCCACCGCCGCGGCATCTACGGAGGTGTTGTCGGCTACCTGGACTTCACCGGGGACATGGACATGGCCATCGCGATCCGCTCCGCGCTGATCAAGGGAAATCGCGCCTACGTGCAGGCCGGTGGCGGTATCGTCGCCGACTCCGAACTTGACGCAGAAGCGTTGGAAACCATCAACAAGTCGGCCGCGCCGCTGCGCGCCGTATGGGCCGCCGGATCCATGGCTGACGCAGAAGTGGACGGTGGCCGGGCATGAGCGAGGAACCACGAACAAAACCCAAGCGCAGCGCCAAGCGCACCGTACTCCTGCTTGGCCTGCTCGGTTCCGTCTTGGCGCTGGCCACCAGCACCCGGACGTGGATCAAGGTCCAGCCAGAAGTCGGCACCGTGAAGATCCCGTTGATCGAGGTCGCCGGATCCGATGCGGCTGCCGCTGTTGCGGCCTTGGCCATTGTGGCCCTTGCCGGGACGCTGGCGGCGATGATCGCCGGAAAAATCGCCCGCTACATCATTGCCGCGATCATGTTGCTGGCCGGCGGCGGTATCGCAGCGTCGGCCATTTCGGTGATCTCCGATCCGGTCTTCGCCGCAGCGACGAAGGTCGGGGATGCCACCGGGCTGAACAACTCCGGGGGCAAATACGACTTGGGTTTCTGGCCCTACGTCGCGGTGCTCGGCGGACTGGTGCTCGTGGCGGCGGCTGTGCAGCTCGGTCTCACCGGAAGGTCTTGGGCCGGATCGCGCAAATACTCACGCGAGGCCCCTGCCCCCGCAGCGGGAACGGCGGAATCCGCACCCGAAGGGAAAATCGATGAGATCGACGGTTGGGACTCGCTCTCTCGGGGGGATGATCCCACGGGATAATGCGCACACACGGCGCAACATGGCATGCCGTCGCCTTAAAGAATGGCAGAATAGAACCAAGAAAATCATCGGGAAGATTCCCGAATGGCTCAAGGTGACGAGGAGTATCCACCATGGCTAACGCCAACACCCAGATCGACCCCATGCACAGTGAAGAAGTCGGCCACGGCAACTCGAGGGCCGCATGGGCGATGTACGGCATCATGATCATCGGTGTCATCATCGGAGCCATTGCCTTCGCCGCGCACAACCCCACCATCGTTTACGTGGGTTGCGCCATCGTTGTTGTCGGCCTCATCGTCGGCTGGATCCTGAAGAAGGCCGGGTTCGGCGTCAACGGCACCAAGTCGGGTTTCTCGCACTAGCCGTGAGCGTACTGAAAGAAATCATCGCGGGCGTTCGGATTGATCTGGACGCCCGTCGGTCAATCCGGAATCATGCCCAAATCGAGCTCGATGCCGCGCAGGCCGCCCCGGCGCTCGATGCCTTTGCCGCGCTGGGAGGCGGGGAACCCGGTGCACGCGATCATGTGATGCGCGTGATTTCAGAGGTGAAGCGCAAATCGCCCTCCAAGGGCGTCTTGGCGCAGATCGGTGAGCCCGCCGAGCTGGCCAAGGCCTATGCCGTAGGCGGAGCGGCAGTGATCTCCGTGCTGACCGAGGAACGCCGGTTCGGCGGATCCTTGGCCGACTTCGACGCCGTACGTGCGGCCGTCGGGGTTCCGTTGCTGCGCAAGGACTTCACCATCGACGCTTACCAGATCCATGAGGCCCGCGCCCACGGTGCAGACCTCGTGCTGCTGATCGTCGCGGCCCTGGATGACGAGCAATTGCGTGAATTCCTTGACCTGACCCACGCGCTGGGCATGAACGCCTTGGTCGAAACGCACACCGATGAAGAAGTAGCCCGCGCGGTGGCACTGGGCTCACGGATCATCGGGGTGAACGTGCGTAACCTCAAGACCCTTGAGGTCGACCGCGGCAACTTTGCACGCCTGGCCACAGCCATTCCCTCCGACGTCGTGGTTGTCGCCGAATCCGGCGTTCGCGATGTCACGGACGTGGAGCACTACGCCGCGCACGGGGCCGATGCCGTTCTCGTGGGCGAGGCACTGGTCAAGGACAACGACCCGCGCGCCGCCATCGAGGCCTTCATCCAGGCTGGCACGGCTGCCAAGCCGGTGCGCACGCGTCAAACTCCATAGCATCACCAGCCCTATATATTCCCTGAGCCAGCAAAGGAACGCGTCAGATGAACCCGATGAACGGTGACCCAGACATGGGCGACAAGCAGCCAGCTCCCGAGGAAGCCGCCTCGCTGCGGCATGCAGCGGGCCCGTACTTCGGCGACTACGGCGGACGTTGGATGCCCGAATCGCTGATCGCCGCCATGGACCAGCTCAACGAGACCTTCGAGGCTGCCAAGGCTGACCCTGAATTCGTGGCGCAGGTCAAGGACCTGAACAAGAACTACTCCGGACGCCCTTCCCTGCTCACCGAGGCCAAGAGGTTCTCCGAGGCAGCAGGAGGGGTACGCGTGTTCCTCAAGCGCGAGGACCTCAACCACACCGGCAGCCACAAGATCAACAACGTGCTGGGCCAGGCATTGCTGGCCAAGCGCATGGGCAAGACCCGCATCATCGCCGAGACCGGAGCCGGCCAGCACGGCGTCGCCTCTGCAACCGCGGCGGCGCTGATGGGACTTGAATGCGTTGTCTACATGGGCGCGGAAGACACCCGCCGACAGTCGCTGAACGTTGCACGCATGGAACTGCTCGGTGCCACGGTGGTCCCCGTTACAGCCGGCTCCCAGACGCTCAAGGATGCCATCAACGAGGCGCTGCGCGACTGGGTCGCCAATGTCGAGACAACCCACTACCTGCTAGGCACCGCGGCCGGCGGACACCCGTTCCCGGCCATGGTGCGCTACTTCCACGAGGTCATCGGGGAGGAAGCACGCGAACAGATCCTTGCCCAGACGGGGCGGCTGCCGGACGCCGTGGCTGCCTGCATCGGCGGTGGATCCAACGCCATCGGCATCTTCCACGGCTTCCTTGACGATGCGGAAGTCGAGCTTTACGGCTTCGAGGCCGGCGGGGACGGCGTGGACACCCCGCGCCACGCCGCCACCATCACCTTTGGCCGTCCCGGCGTACTGCACGGTGCCAAGAGCTACCTGATGCAGGACGACGACGGGCAGACCATGGAATCGCACTCGATATCCGCAGGGCTTGACTACCCCGGGGTCGGACCCGAGCACGCCTACCTTGCCGACATCGGACGGGTGAAATACGAAGCGATCACCGACACCGAGGCAATGGACGCGTTCTCGCTGCTCTGCCGCACCGAGGGGATCATCCCTGCCATCGAGTCCGCGCACGCGCTGGCCGGGGTCCTAAAGATCGCCGAGCGCAAGATCGCAGCCGGCGCGAAGCCCGGGGAAACAGTGGTCATCGCCAACCTCTCGGGCCGCGGCGACAAGGACGTTGGAACCGCAGCCGAATGGTTCAACCTCATCAACACTGAAGCGAAGGATGCCAAGTGAGCCCCGTATCCAAGAGCGGTGCGGCGATTGCCGCCGCCCGTGCCGAAGGCCGTCCGGCGCTGATCTGCTACCTGCCCGCCGGTTTCCCCGACATCAAGGGAACCATTGACGCAGCAGTGGCCATGGCCGAAAACGGGGCCGACATCATCGAGGTCGGCATCCCGTACTCAGACCCGGTGATGGACGGAGCAGTCATCCAGGCCGCTACCGTGCAATCACTGGCCCAGGGCTTCAAGGTCACCCAGGTGTTCGATATCATCAAGGGAATCACCGAGCGCTGCTCGGCCACCGTGATGGTGATGACCTATTGGAACCCCGTGCTTCGCATAGGCGTGGACGAATTCTCCCGGCGGCTGGCCGAGGTCGGCGGCGCCGGCCTGATCACCCCCGACCTGGTTCCCGACGAGGCAGCCGAATGGATCGAGGCCTCGGACAAATATGATCTCGACCGTGTCTTCCTGGTCGCACCCTCGTCCACCGAAGCACGGATGAAGGCCACCGTGGAAGCAAGCCGCGGCTTCGTCTACTGCGTCTCGGTCATGGGCGTCACCGGCGCCCGCGCCGAGGTCTCGGACGCCGCTGCGGCCGTCGTTGCCGCTGCCCACGCAGCCGGCGCGGAAAACGCCTGCGTCGGGTTGGGCGTCTCGCAACGCAAGCACGTCACGGAAATTGGCGCTTACTCCGACGGGGTCATCGTGGGCACGGCGCTGGTCGCGGCCCTGGGAGACGGGGGAGTCCAAGCGGTTGCCAAGCTCACCGCCGAACTCAGCGGTAGGACCACCACCGCATGATGCCGTTGCTCTCCGCAGGTACCAACGTGCTCGTCTCCATCCCGAGTCCTCCGCCGGAATTCTCGAAGTTCTCCATCGGTCCGCTGACCATCCACGCCTACGCTATCTGCATCATGATCGGCATCGTTGCCGCCATGTGGATCGCCGCCCGTCGTTGGAAGGCCAAGGGCGGCCCGGATGAAGTGATCTGGGACATCTGCATCTGGGCGATCCCCTTCGGGATCGTCGGTGGCCGTCTCTACCACGTGCTGATCACCGACCCCGAGTACTATTTCGGGCTCGGGGGACAGACCGCGCACCTTGCCGAGATCCCGCAGATATGGGCCGGTGGGTTGGGCATCATGGGTGCCATCAGCCTTGGGGCACTCGGCGCCTGGATCGCCTGCCGCCGCGCAGGAGTGCGGCTTTCGGCCTTCCTCGACGCCGCTGCGCCAGGGGTCCTGCTGGCCCAGGCTTTCGGCCGCTGGGGCAACTGGTTCAACCAGGAACTCTTTGGTGCCCCGACCACGTTGCCGTGGGGCCTTCAGATCGACCCGAACAGCTACAATTTCCCTCCCGGGCTGCCGGCCGACACCCTGTTCCAGCCAACCTTCCTCTACGAATCGATGTGGAACGTAGCCGGCGTGCTGCTGCTGCTGGCCCTGGACAGGAAGTTCAAGCTGCGCCGAGGGGCAATGTTCTGGGCCTATATTGCGTGGTACGGCATCGGCCGGACCATCATGGAAACCATGCGCATCGATGCCGCCGACACGATCTACATCTTGGGTATCGGACTGCGCGTGCACATGTGGCTGGCCATCGCCATGATCATCATGGGCACCATCGGGATGATCATCGTGCTGACGCGCCTGCGTCCGCTGCCGGATGTCGGAGTCTACCTCAAGGGCCGCGAGCCCAAGGTGAAGAGCGTCGAAGCGACCGGGACCCAGGACCCCGACCCCCAGGCCGTGGAAAGCCCGGCATCCCCAGAGGCTGTGAAGCCCACGGATGCTCCGAAGCCGCCGAACCAGGACAACGCAAGCTAAGACCGGGTTACGGACGCTTCGCTTCATCCCGAACGCCCCCTTCATCCTTTCCCTACCGGGAACAGGACGAAGGGGGCCTTTTTGCTTCCCGGGCAAACCTGACCGAAATTTGATAAACCCAAGTCAAATTCGGCTATACGGACCGGACGAAAACTGTTGGAAACATAAGCACGTAGGCATCCGAAACATGCCGGTGCTACTCTTTTTTCACCGTGGAAGCGCCAACGGGTGCGGAACAACCGCACACCGACGCCCCACGCCTCCAGCAGCCACAAGGACGTGGAAGCACGGGACGTGAGCCCGGCCCACCGGCCCGGCGCACCCCAAGAGCCCACGCAGCAACGGTGCCCATCCTTCCCACCGCAAAGCCCCGCCCCACCAGGGCGCCGGCATTCGTGAACCCCAGAACAGACTCGGCCGCCGCCGCCCGAGCAACCCGGCGCCGCGGCCCCGCACACCTTTGAAAGGCGCACCCCCATGAGCACGACCGGAGTCCAACTCAATGCCTCACCGGCCCAAGGCGAGGAAGTCTCCTCGCCTTTCACCAGGTTTGCCAACATCCCGAACGCCCGGGGACTCTATGACCCGGCAAACGAAAAAGACGCGTGTGGCCTGGCGCTTATCGCCACCCTGACACAGGTTCCCAGCCACGGAATCGTGGAACATGCACTTGAGGCACTGCGCCGCCTTGAACACCGCGGCGCCGTAGGCGCCGATGCCGGTACCGGTGACGGGGCCGGCATCCTGACCCAGATCCCCGACGCCTTCCTGCGCGCAGTCTGTGGCTTCGAACTTCCGGAACCCGGGAACTACGCCGCCGGTACGGCTTTCCTGCCCAGGGATCCTGCCCAGCGCGCTGCATCGATCACCGCGCTGGAGGAACTTGCCCAAGAAGAAGGCCTGGTGGTTTTTGGCTGGCGCGACGTGCCGGTGGACACCTCCGCAATCGGTGCCACGGCATTGGGCTGCATGCCGCACTTCTCCCAAATCTTCCTGGGTACCGGTGGCCACAACCTCGCTGACATCGATTCGCGCGCGTTCCGGATCCGCAAGCGCGCACAAAACAAGTTCGGCGTGTACTTTTCCTCGCTTTCCAGCGTCACCATGGTCTACAAGGGCATGCTGTCCACCGAGCAGCTCACGGCCTTCTACCCGGACCTTCTCGACGCCCGCTATGCCTCGCGCTTCGGGATCGTGCATTCGCGTTTCTCCACCAACACCTTCCCCTCCTGGCCATTGGCCCAACCGTTTCGCACCATCGCCCACAACGGTGAAATCAACACCGTCAAGGGCAACCGAAACTGGATGCGAGCCCGCCAGGCACAGCTTGCCTCCGAGCTTCTGGGCGAAGTCCCCGAGGAACTCTTTCCGATCTGCAGCCCCGGTGCCTCCGATTCCGCGTCCTTCGACGAGGTCGCCGAACTCTTGATGCTCTCGGGGCGCCCGATTGCCCAAGCCATCATGATGATGATCCCCGAGGCGTGGGAAAACCACACCACCATGGATGCGGACCGTCGGGCCTTCTACGAGTACCATTCCATGCTCATGGAGCCTTGGGACGGCCCCGCCGCGGTGTCCTTCACGGACGGTTTGCAGGTCGGGGCGGTACTGGACCGCAACGGACTGCGCCCGGCCCGATACTGGATCACCACCGACGGGCTGGTCGTGCTGGCCAGCGAAGTCGGCGTCATCGACCTGTCTCCCGAGCAGATCGCTGCCAAGGGAAGGGTCGCCCCGGGAAAGATGTTCCTGGTTGACACCGCGGCAGGGCGCATCATCTCCGACGAGGAGATCAAGGCGCAGATCGCGGCCTCCGCGCCGTGGGCCCAATGGGTCAACGCGAACAAGATCCGACTGACGGAGATGCCCGACCTCGAGCACGTCAAGCACAACTCGGCCTCCGTCGCGCTGCGCCAGCGCACCTTCGGCTACACCACCGAGGAGCTTCGCATCCTGCTGGCACCCATGGCAGCGAAAGGCGCCGAACCCCTCGGGGCCATGGGCACCGACACCCCCGTCGCCGTGCTCTCCGAACGTTCCCGACTGCTCTTTGACTACTTCACGCAGTCTTTCGCCCAGGTGACCAACCCGCCGCTGGATTCCATCCGCGAGGAACTCGTCACCTCGTTGGGAACCAGCATCGGACCTGACGGGAACCTGCTGGCCACCGGAAAGGTCGATGCCGTGCAGGTATCCCTGGACTACCCGGTGATCACCAGCGACGAGATGGCGAAGATCGCCAACATCCGTGACGACTCCGGTTCCAAGGTCGCGCTGAAGGTCCGCGGACTCTACCGTCCTGAGGGCGGGGAAGCCGAGCTGCGTGCGCGCATCCAGGAAATCTGCGAGAAGGTCTCGGCAGCCATCAACCGAGGCGTCAAGTTCATCGTGCTCTCGGATCGGGACTCCAACGCCCAGTGGGCGCCGATCCCGTCGCTGCTGCTCACCTCCGCGGTGCACCACCATCTGCTCAAGAGCGCCAACCGCACCAAGACCTCCCTGGTCATCGAGGCCGGGGACGTGCGCGAGGTACACCACGTCGCGGTGCTTATCGGCTACGGTGCCTCCGCGGTCAATCCCTACCTTGCCCTGGAAACGGTCGAGGAAATGGCCCGCCAGGGGGAGTTGGGCAACGTCACCCCGGGGCAGGCGCAAAGGAACCTGATCACCGCGCTGGGCAAGGGACTGCTGAAGATCATGTCCAAGATGGGCATTTCCACCGTGGCCTCCTATTGCGGCGCGCAAACCTTCGAGGCCCTGGGCCTCTCCCAGCGCGTGGTCGAGGAGTACTTCACTGGCACCTCCTCGCAGCTCGGCGGGGTCGGCCTGGACGTCATCGCCACCGAAACCGCGATGCGACATCAAGGCGCGTATCCCGAAGACCTTAATCCGGATCCGCACCGGGCGCTGGAGACCGGGGGCGAATACCAGTGGCGCCGCGAGGGGGAGCCGCACCTGTTCAATCCGGAAACGATTTTTCGCTTGCAGCATGCCACCCGTGAGCGTCGCTATGACATCTTCAAGGCGTACACCAAGGGGGTCGATGACCAGGCCAAAAACCTGATGACGCTGCGCGGGCTGCTGGAGATCAAATCCGGGGTACGTGCGCCCATCGACATCGGGTCCGTGGAACCGGTATCGAGCATCGTCAAGCGTTTCGCCACCGGGGCCATGAGCTACGGTTCGATCTCCGCCGAAGCCCACGAGACCCTGGCCCGTGCGATGAACAGGCTCGGCGGGAAGTCCAACACCGGTGAAGGCGGCGAGGACGTGGAACGGTTGCTGGATCCAGAGCGTTGTTCGGCGGTGAAGCAGATCGCCTCGGGCCGTTTCGGGGTCACCAGCTTGTATCTCACCCACGCCACCGACCTGCAGATCAAGATGGCCCAGGGCGCCAAACCCGGCGAGGGCGGGCAGCTGATGGCGAACAAGGTCTACCCGTGGATAGCCCGCACGCGCCACTCAACGCCAGGGGTCGGGCTGATCTCCCCGCCCCCGCACCACGACATCTACTCCATCGAGGACCTGGCCCAGCTGATCCACGACGCCAAGTGTTCCAACCCCGCCGCCCGCGTTCACGTAAAACTGGTCTCTGAGGTCGGGATCGGCACCGTTGCGGCAGGGGTCACCAAGGCCAAGGCCGACGTGGTCCTGGTATCCGGACATGACGGGGGCACCGGCGCCTCGCCGTTGAACTCGCTGAAGCATGCCGGGGTTCCGTGGGAACTGGGCTTGGCCGAGACCCAGCAAACATTGATGCTCAACGGTTTGCGTGAGCGCGTCACCTTGCAGGTCGACGGGCAGCTGAAGACCGGGCGCGACGTAGTCATAGCAGCGCTGCTGGGCGCGGAGGAATTCGGTTTCGCCACCGCTCCATTGGTGGTCGCCGGCTGCATCATGATGCGGGTCT
The DNA here is from genome assembly GCF_039544305.1 of Paeniglutamicibacter antarcticus. NCBI lineage: Bacteria > Bacillati > Actinomycetota > Actinomycetes > Micrococcales > Micrococcaceae > Paeniglutamicibacter > Paeniglutamicibacter antarcticus. The sequence continues at coordinate 55,013 of NZ_BAABLK010000013.1, read as the reverse complement.
GCCACCTGGACACCTGTCCGGTGGGCGTGGCCACGCAAAATCCCGAGCTGCGGGCGCGGTTCACCGGCCAGGTGGACCACGTGGTGAACTTCTTCGAGTTCCTGGCCCAGGAAGTCCGCGAGATCCTCGCGTCATTGGGCTTTGCCACGCTGCAGGAAGCCATCGGAGCCGCCGAGCTGCTTGACGCCGGCGCCGCGGTGGGGCATTGGAAAACCCACGGGCTGCACCTTGAAAAGATCTTCGAGACCGCCTCGGGTGCCCCCGGGGCGCCACGGGTTCGCACCAGCACCCAGGACCACAACCTGGGTGCGCACTTCGACAACCAGCTCATTGCCGCAGCAGCGCCGGCCTTGGAACGCCGCCAGAAGGTGCGCCTTGATGTGCCCATCAAGAACACCGACCGCTCGGTGGGCACCATGCTCGGGCACCATGTCACGGCGGCCTTCGGCATCGAGGAACTTGCCCCCGGCACCATCGAGGTCACCCTGCGCGGGCACGCCGGGCAATCCCTGGGCGCTTTCCTGCCAGCCGGCATCACGCTGGGACTGGTGGGCGATGCCAACGACTACGTCGGCAAGGGGCTCTCCGGGGGAAGGATCTGGGTTCGGGCCGATTCGCGCAGCTCCTTCAATCCGTCCGATGCCGTCATTGCGGGAAACGTCATCGGCTACGGTGCCACGAGCGGGGAACTGTTCATCGCCGGGCTCGTCGGAGAACGCTTTGTCGTGAGAAATTCCGGTGCCACCGCGGTTGTCGAGGGCATCGGAGACCACGGCTGCGAATACATGACCGGAGGGACCGCGCTGGTCCTTGGCCCAACGGGCCGCAACTTCGCCGCCGGCATGTCCGGGGGAGTGGCCTACGTGCTTGACCTCGATGCGCGCGTGCTGAACCCGTTGGCCGTGGCCAACGACGACTTGCTGCTCAGCGGCCTGGACGACACCGACTGCGCCCTCATCCGGGAGCTGCTCGCAGAACACGTCAAACTCACCGGATCGGCACTGGGAGCAAGCCTGCTGGACGACTGGCCGATTGCCGCTGCACGCATCACCAAGGTACTGCCGCGGGACTATGCCGCGGTGTCCGCTGCACGGGCCACCGCCGCCCATGAAGGATTCGACCCCGATTCAGCATCAGTCTGGAACACGATCTTGGAGGTGACCCGTGGCTGATCCACGTGGATTCCTGGTGGTGCGCGAGCGCGTGACCGCACCCAAGCGCCCGGTATCGGTGCGCATCATGGACTACAAGGAAGTGACCGAGCGCCAGAATGCCACCGTGCTTTCGTCGCAGGCCGGACGCTGCATGGACTGTGGCGTCGCGTTTTGCCACAACGGCTGTCCGCTGGGAAACCTCATCCCGGAATGGAACTCGCTGGTCACCGAGGACCGGATGGAGGAAGCAGCCGAGCGGTTGCATGCAACAAACAATTTCCCGGAGTTCACCGGACGGTTGTGCCCGGCGCCCTGCGAGTCCTCCTGCGTGCTGGGAATCAGCCAGCCTGCCGTAACAATCAAGCAAATTGAGGTGGAAATCGCCGACACCTTGATTGCCGCCGGCGGACTCGAGCCAGTGTTGGCGGTTCGCCACACCGATAAGCGCATCGCCGTCATCGGATCGGGCCCCGCAGGCTTGGCCGCGGCACAGCAACTGACCCGTGCCGGGCACACCGTGGCGGTGTATGAACGCGAGAAGAAGATCGGAGGACTGCTACGCTACGGGATCCCTGATTTCAAAATGGGCAAGGACGTACTTGAGACCCGGCTGGCGCAAATGGAAGCCGAGGGGACCGTGTTCCGCCCCGGTGTCACAGTGGGCACGGACATCGGGTTCGAGGCGCTGAGCAGGCTCCATGACGCGGTGATCGTGGCCACCGGTGCAACTGTTCCGCGTGATCTCCAGGTCCCGGGCCGAGAGCTGGAGGGGATCCACTTCGCCATGGACTACCTGGTGGATTCCAACCAAGTGGTTGCCGGGGAGCGTGAGAGCCAGCGGATCAATGCCGCCGGCAAGCACGTGTTGATCCTCGGCGGCGGCGACACCGGGGCCGACTGCCTGGGCACTGCAATCCGCCAGGGAGCGGCCAGCATCACCACGCTGGCCATCGGATACCAGCCTCCTCTGCAGCGCCCGTCGCACCAGCCGTGGCCCATGGCACCAACGCTTTTTGAGGTCCAATCGGCCCATGAAGAGGGCGGGGATCGCTCTTATTTGGCCGCCACGGTCAACTTCACAGGTGAACATCGCAGCGTGATGGGTGTTACGGTTGCAATGACCGAAGTTATTGACGGTCAACGCCTTCCGAAGCCAGGCACCGAGCGGGTCATACCCGCCGACCTCGTCTTTTTGGCACTTGGGTTCACCGGACCCGAGACCTCTGGTCTCCTGGAACAGGCCAACACCGAGTTTAATGACCGGGGCAGCGTCGCCCGCGATGGTTACTACATGACCAACACACCCGGGGTGTTTGTGGCTGGCGACGCCGGACGCGGACAATCCCTGATCGTGTGGGCCATAGCCGAGGGACGATCCTGTGCCGCGGCCGTGGACAAATACCTGATGGGCGAAACCCGCCTTCCGGCCCCCGTTGCACCGACGGATCGGGCCATCAGCATGTTGTGAGACGGACGCACCACCCATTGGGTGTGTCCCGACCTGAAAAATGGAAAGTCAGAAAGGCTAACTGTATGAGACGCGCAAAAATCGTGGCCACCTGGGGCCCTGCGATCGGTACCTACGACAAGACATTGGCAGTGCTCAAGGCCGGCGTTGATGTCGCCCGCTTGAACATGAGCCACGGCGACCATTCGATGCACGCCGAGAACCTCGGCAACGTGCGTGCCGCGGCCCTGGAACTCGGACGCCCCGTGGGCATCTTCGCGGACCTCCAGGGACCGAAGATCCGCCTGGGTCGTTTCATCGACGATGCGAAGCACATGCTCAAGGTCGGAGACACCTTCACCATCGTGATCGCCGACGAGCTCGGCGACGCGACCTTCTGCTCCACCACGTTCAAGGGCCTTCCCCAGGACGTCAACGTCGGAGACGTCCTGTTGATCAACGACGGCAAGGTAGCCCTGCGCGCCACCGCGGTCGATGACGAGAAAGTCGTCACCGAGGTCGTCGTCGGCGGGGAAGTGTCCAACAACAAGGGCATCAACCTCCCCGGCGTCGCGGTCAACGTTCCCGCATTGAGCGAAAAAGACGAAGACGACCTGCGCTGGGCCATCCGCGCCGGCGTCGACATGGTTGCCCTGTCCTTCGTGCGAAACGCCTCGGACATCGAGCGCGTGCACGAAATCATGGACGAGGAGGGACGCCGCCTTCCGGTGATCGCCAAGATCGAGAAGCCGCAGGCCGTTGACCACCTCGAGGAAATCATCGACGCCTTTGACTCCATCATGGTTGCCCGTGGCGACCTCGGTGTGGAACTTCCTCTCGAAGAGGTCCCGACGGTACAGAAGCGCGCCATCGACCTGGCACGCCGATGGGCCAAGCCGGTCATCGTTGCCACCCAGGTACTGGAATCGATGATCGAAGCTCCGACCCCGACGCGCGCCGAGGCCTCTGACTGCGCCAACGCCGTGCTTGACGGTGCCGACGCAGTCATGCTGTCGGGCGAGACCTCGGTGGGTGAATATCCCATCGAGACCGTTGAGACGATGGCACGGATCATCTCCACGACGGAGAAGCACGGACTGGACCGTATCCCGCGCTTGGGCTCCAAGCCCAAGACCCGTGGCGGTGCGATCACCCGCGCGGCAGTGGAAATCGCCGACCAGCTCGATGCCAAGTTCATCGTGGCCTTCACCCAGTCCGGCGACTCGGCACGACGCCTCTCCCGCTTGCGCCCGAAGCGTCCGGTGCTGGGCTTCACCCCGCTGCCGCAGACCTACAACATCATGACGTTGATGTGGGGAGTGCAGCCACGCCTGGTGGAGTACGCGGACCACACCGACAAGATGACCGCACAGGTCGACCACGCATTGCTGGCCGAAGGCCTTGCGGAGATCAACGACATTGTCTGCATTGCCGCCGGTTCCCCTCCAGGCCAAGCCGGGTCCACCAACTCGCTGCGCATCCACAAGGTCGGCGACCTTGCAGATGCCGGCCAGCTGGTTGACGGCAAGCCGATGCCGGCCCGTGAAAAGGTTGGCCCGTGGGGTTCTGACAAGACCCGCGAGACCGGAGCGCACACCATCTAGTTCCTGGATGTGATGCGAAGGCCGGATTTCCATCGTGGTTCCCTTGGGAGATCATGCAGGGAGTCCGGCCTTTGCGTTGCCCGGCGCATCCAGGGGGCGGCTAAGGCACGGCGACTTGCCTTTGACCTCTTCACCGCCGCACCGATTTCCACCAGTGCGCGGGATGCAAAGAAAAAGACCCCGATCCCCTGTGTAACAGCGGATCGGGGTCCTTCTGTGCCCGAGGTGGGACTCGAACCCACACACCTTTCGATACTGCATTTTGAGTGCAGCGCGTCTACCATTCCGCCACTCGGGCGGGCACATCGCAAAGCAGCAAGAAGTCAAACCAATCGAGAACTGGTTTGCGCAGAAATCCTCGCGTCCTTGCGGTTTACAACTGTACATGCAGATAGGCTTAAGCGTGAAACCGAGTCTTGATGATACCCCCGGTCACCCCGGGAATGAAGGAGCACCCATGAGCGATCTGCCCGAAGTGACACGAATCGATCCCGAACCGAATACCGGGGCGCCTCGACGTGTCATCGTTGCCGAGGACGAAACCCTGATCCGCCTCGATATCGTCGAGATCCTTCGCGGAGAGGGCTACGACGTGGTTGCGGAAGCCGACAATGGTGAAAAGGCCGTCGAACTTGCTCGCGAGCACAAGCCAGACTTGGTGCTCATGGACGTGAAGATGCCGGTCATGGACGGGATCACCGCTGCGGAAACCATCGTCAAGGAACGCATTGCACCTGTGGTCCTGCTGACGGCGTTCAGCCAGAAGGAACTGGTCGAACGCGCCCGCGAAGCCGGAGCGATGGCCTACGTCGTGAAGCCCTTCACTCCGGCGGATCTGGTCCCGGCGATCGAGATCGCGATTTCCCGTCACGAGGAACTCCGGGCCTTGGAAAGGGAAGTCGGCGACCTGACCGAGCAGTTCGCCACCCGCAAGCTCGTTGAGCGGGCCAAGAGCCTGCTGACGACCAAGATGGGCCTGACCGAGCCCGAGGCCTTCCGCTGGATCCAGAAGACCTCAATGGACCGCCGCCTGTCCATGCGCGAAGTCGCCGAGACGGTCATAGACCAGGTGAAGTAGCCGCCCGGCAAGGACGGACCACCACGGCGCTGCCGGAACCGGCGCGTTTTCCGGGTAGGCAACGGTGCCCCATCGCCCCGAGAGCCCTCGGTATGCCGGCTCGAAACTTCGTGGCACAAAGCGCTCCCTTCGACGAAAGGCCCGCAGTGGAGAACCAGGAATCACCGATGGGTGAGCAATTCGAACTCACCGCAAGCTTTGGGGACGCCACGCAGCATGCGGTGGTGACCCAGGTGGGTGCCGCACTGCGCCGCCTGGTCATCGACGGGGTGGAGCTGGTGCAGGACTACCCGCCGGAAATCGCCGCGCCTTCTTGTGCCGGCGTGGTCCTGATGCCGTGGCCCAACCGGGTTGCCGGCGGGGTCTGGGAACACGATGGCGCCAAGGAGCAATTGGCGCTCACCGAACCTGCGCGCGGCAACGCCATCCACGGGCTGTTGCGCCACAGCAGCTATTCGCAGGTTTCACGGACCGAAGGCAGCGTGATTCTGGCTGCGGATATCTCCCCGGCACCGGGGTATCCCTTCGAGTTGGCAACCACGGTGCACTACGAATTGCTGTCGAACGGTGTCCAAGTGACCCACATGCTCCGAAACCGCGGGGACAACTCTGCGCCGGTCGCCGTGGGAGCCCACCCCTACCTGCGGGTGGGGGACACCGAAGTCAGCGAACTGGTCTTGGTCATCAACGCCCAACGGCACATGGAGCTTGATGGCTCGATGATCCCCACCGGGGAACTGTCCGATGTCGCCGGGACCGATCTCGACTACCGGGGCGGCAGGATGCTGGGTGATGTCGCCTTGGATGACGGCTGGACCGAAATTGACCGCGATCCGGACGGGGGATCAAGGCACTACCTCCGTGCGCCGGATGGCAGCGGGGTGGAATTGCACATGGACCGGAACTACGGTTTCATCCAGGCCTACACCACACCGGCGTTCCCCGGCCCCGGGGGCCCGGTGCACGCCGTGGCCATCGAACCCATGACCGCGGCGGCCAACGCCTTCAACAACGGGTTGGGGCTGCACTGGCTAGCACCCGGGGAGAGCTGGGAAACCTCATGGGGGATCAGCCGCAGGAGGGCATAGAGCCTCGGGGCCAAGCCCGCTGGCCCCGGCACCGAGCCCCGACAGATGTTATTCGAAACGCGAGGGATCCCCGCGGCCAACCCTGGTGATTTCTGCCTCGCCGCTGGAATAGTCGATCACCGTGGTCGGCTCGGTGCCGCACTCCCCGGAATCGATGACGCCCTCGATCACGTTGTCCAGGGCCTCCTTGATTTCCCAGCCCTGGGTCATCGGGTCCTCCTCGCCGGGAAGCAACAAGGTGCTTGAGAGAATCGGCTCGCCGAGCTCCTCAAGCAGCGCGCGGACCACCGCGTTCTCGGGGATGCGCACGCCGATCGTCTTTTTCTTGGCCTGCATCAGGCGCCGTGGCACTTCCTTGGTCGCCGGCAGTATGAAGGTATAGCTGCCGGGGGTGACCGCCTTGATGTTGCGAAAGACCTTGTTGTTGACTTCCACGTACTGTCCCAGTTGCGCAAAGTCCTTGCACACGAGGGTGAAGTGGTGCTTGTCCCCGACCTGGCGGATGGTACGGATCCGGTCCAGGGCCTCGCGGTTGCCGATTTGCGCACCCAAGGCATAGCAGGAATCCGTGGGGAAGGCGATGAGCCCGCCGTTGCGTAGCATCTCCACTGCCTGGGCGATCGCGCGCGGCTGTGGGTTTTCCGGGTGAACGTCAAAGAATCTGGCCATTCAACGAGCTTACGGCTCCGCGCCGGTTCTTGCACCCGGTTGCGGATAAAACCCCGTCATCGGCCGTGGAACATGTCTGTTCTGGTCGGGGCCGGTTCTCCTGCGTAGACTCCAAGCCATGGCGACTTTGGGGCACCTCCCGCTTCCACGCAGGGTGATCGGGACCTATGCGTTGGGGTCCATGGGCACCGGTGGTTTCTCCACGCTGCCTGGCTTGGTGCTGATCTATTACATGACCGACACCCTGGGCATCGCCGTGCTCTGGGCGGGAGGGCTGCTGGGCGTATCCAAGATCTGGGATGTGCTCATCGACCCGGTGATCGGTTTCCGCAGCGACCGCGACCTGGCCGCCACCGGGTCCCGCCGCCGCTTCATGGTGGCCGGTGGCGCACTGCTTCCGCTGTTCTTCATCCTTACCTTCGCCGTGCCGGTCAACCTCGGGCCGATTGCCGCCGGACTCTGGGTGCTGGTGGCCTTCACCGCCACGGCCACCGCGTTTAGCCTCTTCCAGGTCCCCTACATGGCGCTGCCGGCCGAGCTGAGCGACGACTATGACCAACGCACCCGGTTGCTGTCCCCGCGCGTGCTGGTCCTTTCCCTGGCGATCCTGGTCTTCGGGGCCGGGGGGCCGGCCCTGCGCAGCCTGGGCGGGCAAAACGAGTGGCTGGGCTACTTCCTGATGGCCCTCGTTGCAGGAACCGTCATCGGTGCCAGCCTGCTGGCCAGTGCCCACGTGGCTCCCATGGGTGAAACCCGGGCACAGGCCATGGCGCCGCTGCGCCAGGGTTATCTCCGTGGACTGGCGGTGCTGCGGCGCAGCCAGCCGTTTCGCGCACTGCTGCTGGCCTTCGGGCTCCAGGGGCTGGCCACCGGGGCGATGCTTGCCGGAGCGCAGTACGTCGCCACCTGGGTGCTGCACGACGAAGCAGCGGTCACCTTCCTGTTTGTCGCCCTGATCGGGCCGGCATTGCTCTTTGCCCCGCTCTGGAGGGTTGTCGCCAAGAGGGTCGGCAAGGAACGCGGATTCGTCCTGGCCAGCGTCCTATACGGGGTGGGCGCCCTGGCCCTGCTGTGGATGCTCATCGAGCCAGGGCCCTGGGTGTATTTGCCCGTGGCGCTGGCAGGGGCGGGGTATGCGGGAATGCAGTCGCTGCCCATGTCCATGCTTCCCGATGTCATCACCAACGATGCACTGGTGCACGGCGAGGGAAATGCCGGGATCTTCGGCGGGGTGTGGACCGCGGGGGAAACCACGGGGATGGCCTTCGGCGCCACGATCCTCACCGTGGTGCTGGCCGCCAGCGGCTACGTCGAATCGGTTGCCGGGCAGAGCGTCACCCAGCAGGCCCCCGCCATCACCGGGATCATCCTTGCTTTCAGCGTGCTCCCCGCAGCGGTCATCGCCCTGAGCCTGCTGGCGTTCCGAGGCTACCCATTGCGCGAATCGAATTTTACCAAGCCCCACGGACTTCAAGCACCCTAGGAAAGGCGACATGCAACAAAACACGCAAGCAATCTTGGAGCGGCTCAAGGCACTGCGTGCCGGCGACGCACCCACGCACGGCGGACACGTCATGTCCTACGTATACGACTCCGGGCTTGCCGAACTCGACGCACTGGCCGCAGCAGCGATGGAGCTTGTGCAACCGGTCAACGGGCTGGACCCGACGATGTTCACCTCCGTGGCGCACATGGAACGAGAGGTCGTCACGTTCGCCAAGGACCTGCTCGGCGGGGATTCCACCGTGGTGGGGACCGCGACGAGCGGTGGAACCGAGAGCTGCCTGTTGGCCGTGAAGACGGCCCGGGCCAATTACAGCGGCCCGGGCAAACCCAGGATCCTCGCCCCGGCCAGCGTCCACGCGGCGTTCCACAAGGCCGCCGAATACCTCGGACTGGAGCTGGAGCTGGTCCCGGTGGATGGGGACGGCCAGGTCGACCCGCAGGCCGTGATTTCCCGCATGGGACAATCCACGGCCCTGGTGGTCCTCTCGGCACCGTCCTACCCGCACGGGGCACTGGACCCGATCATGGCCATTGCCGCCGCAGCGCAATCGCGCGGCATCGACTGCCACGTCGATGCTTGCTTCGGCGGCTGGATACTCCCGTTCTGGGAGGGATTGGCACCCTGGGACCTCTCGGTGCCGGGGGTCACCAGCCTCGCTGCGGACATCCACAAATACGGGTATTCACCCAAGGGCATCTCCGTGCTCCTGACCAAGGGCAAGCAACGGCAGCACGGCCAGTTCTTCGCGACCACCAACTGGCCGGGATATCCGGTGGTGAACCCGACGCTGCTGGGCTCGAAATCGGCGGCACCGCTGGCAGCGGCGTGGGCCATCATCAAGTACCTGGGCAGGGACGGATACGCGGCGCTCGCCGAATCCTGCAAGCGCTCCACCAAGGTGCTGATCGCCCATGTCAACGGCATCGAGGGCCTGGCCGTGGTGGGCGAACCTGCCGGCCCCCTGCTGGCAGTGCGCCGCGAGGCAGCCGCCGGGACGGAAAACGGCGTCGACCCGCACTTGTGGGCCGATGCGATGGCTGCGGCCGGCTGGCACGTGCAACTGCAGCCGGGCTACGGGCAACCCGACGGAAGCTGGCTGGTACGCACGACCCATCTGACCATCACCCCGGTCACGGAATCCGTGCTGCCCCAACTGTGTGCCGCGATGAGCGGTTGCGCCCAAAAAGTCCGTGGCATCGAGGGCATGGACGCGCAGGCGGTGCTCGCGGCACTGGGGCTCGGCGCGGACCCTGCGGTCCAGGAGGGACCAAGCGGGGTGCTCGAGGCCATGGGCGTTTCCGCCGGCGGGGAGAGTGCGCTGCCCCGGGACATGGCGCCCTTGCTCGCCCTGGTCGAGGCACTGCCGCGCGAGGTCTCTGCGCGGTTGCTGATCGACCTGCTGGCAGGCATCGTGGCGCCAGAAAACCAGATCCCCCCGACCCCGCCGGGCAGCGTGGCCGGGGGCGTCCCGGGGGAGTGAGGTCGCTCACGTTGGCACCACCGACGGGCCCATCCATGCGCGGCGCAGCTATGCCCGGGCAACGGCCGGGAATTGACTAGCGGGAAGCAACCCATATGATGAATTTGCGACTTAGGTGAACAGACCCCCACCATTGGGCAAACAATGCGGGAAAAATCGGAGTCACCCAACGCGAATCGGCCCTCGCCCGTAACCCCACGATTGGTTTATACATGGATCTGACGCTCATCGTCGTCCTGGTCATAGCACTTGCCCTGTTCTTTGATTTCACCAATGGCTTCCACGACACCGCCAATGCGATGGCCACTCCCATCGCCACCGGTGCCATCAAGCCGAAGACCGCGGTCGCACTGGCCGCAGTCCTGAACCTTGTTGGTGCATTCCTTTCGACAGAAGTAGCCAAGACCATTTCCGGCGGCATCATCAAGGAGGGCGGGGACACCGGCGTGCAAATCATGCCGGCCATGATCTTTGCCGGCCTGATGGGCGCCGTCGTCTGGAACATGCTCACCTGGCTGCTCGGACTTCCCTCCAGCTCCTCGCATGCGCTCTTCGGCGGGCTCATCGGCGCAGCAATCGTGGGTGCCGGGTTCGGCGCCATCGATTATTCCGTTCTGCTCTCCAAGGTGCTGCTTCCGGCCCTTGTCGCACCGGTCATTGCGGGTACATCCGCGTATCTGTGCACCAAGCTCGCCTACTCGGTGACCAAGCGCCAGTCCGGCCTCGCTTCCCCGAAACGCGGTGGATTCCGCTACGGACAGATCTTCTCCTCATCGCTCGTGGCACTGGCCCACGGCACCAATGACGCGCAGAAGACCATGGGTGTCATCACCCTGACGTTGGTTGCCTCCGGTCTGCAGGACGCCGGCACGGGACCGCACTTCTGGGTCATCGCAGCTTGTGCACTGGCCATCGCCTTGGGCACCTACATGGGCGGCTGGCGCATCATCCGGACCATGGGGTCGGGCCTGACCGAGGTCAAGCCCGCGCAGGGCTTCGCCGCCGAGACCTCCACCGCCGCCGCCATCCTGGTCTCCTCGCACCTGGGGTTCGCACTGTCCACCACGCAGGTTGCCTCCGGATCCGTGATCGGTTCCGGACTGGGCCGCAAGGGAGCGGAGGTGCGTTGGGGCACCGCCGGTCGCATTGCCCTGGGCTGGCTATTCACGCTGCCCGCCGCCGGACTCATCGGCGCAGCCGCAGCGGCATTGGCGCACTTCGGCAACGGCGGACTGGTCATCGTCAGCATTCTGGGGATCGGTGCACTGCTGGTGATTTGGGTGCTATCGCGCCGTGACCTCGTGGGCCAAGGCAACGCGATCAGCGACGTCGATGTCTCCGGTGCCGCCGTGAATATCCCCACCAAGAAACAGCGCCGGAAAATGGCACGCGCCAAGGCGAAGCAGGAGACCAAGTAATGAGCATTGAATGGGATTCATTCCTCATCGTCGCCGTTGTCACCTGGGTTTCCGCGCTGTTCATTGTTGCCGCCTACTCCATGGGCGTGCGCATGCTCGCGGTGGGCGAGGACGCCAAGAATTCGGCCATGCCCGCGAAGCTTGCCGCCTACGGCTGTTTCGCCTTGTGCGGAGTGGTGGTGCTCTTCGGCATCATCTTGATCATTCCCTCGCTCAGTCTCAAGATCCTGGGTTCCTAGGCACCGCGCCAACCGGCGGCCCTCGAGAGGGTCGCCGGTAATACCTGCACTGAGAAGCGTTTTCACCAACGGAACCGCGTGTCCGATGCCGATGCTGTTGCCCGGTAGCGATGCGTGGATAGGATGGTGGGATGACGCAATTCAGGTATTTCGTGGCGGCCTCGGCCGATGGGTACATCGCCGATGAGAACGATCGGCTCGACTGGCTCACCGACTTCGAGGGCTTTGCCGGGCAGGCCGAAAGCCATGAGTCTTTCAGGGCGGAGATCGGTGCCATCGTCATGGGCGCGAACACCTACTCGTGGCTGCTGAATGAACTTCGCGGCCAATGGCCATACGAGGGGCTTCCCGTATGGGTCTTCACGCACCGCGAACTGGCGGCATACCCCGGGGCGGACCTGACATTCGTGCGCGGGGACGTGACCGAGTGGGCGCCGGACGTTGCACGCAGCGCCGACGGCAAGGACGTCTGGGTGATCGGTGGCGGCTCGGTAGCCGGACAGTTCGTCGACGAGGGACTGCTCGATGAAATACTTCTCTACACCATGCCCGTGCTGCTCGGTGGCGGTCGGTCGCTCTTCGCCATGCGGGGACGCGCCACGCTGACACCGACCCTTGGCCGTGACTATCCCGGGGGAATACGCGAAACCCGCTACACGGTGGCCAAGGCCCCCGGCCAGCAACGCGAATACTAGCAACCGCAACCAATGTGGCTGGCTTCGATCGAAGCGAGCCACCTTCGTGTTTGGGCGGGTCGCGAAAAACGCTTGACCTGCCCGGGACCCGGTGCCAGTTCAAAGGTGCGCTTCCGGCGCCGCCGGGAAGCGAAGCCCTTCAGGTGCCAGCGCAGGATCGAGTCCGGACCCAGCAATGAGTTCCACGTCTCGCGATTCCCGCTGCCCACCGGATCGCGGAACACCATGCATTGCAGGGACCGGCGAAGCAGCCGGTGCAGCAAGATCCAGCGCGGATAGTCAAGACAGAAGACAAGCTCCGCGCGGGAAACGACCTCGTCCAGGAATGGTCCGTAGGCCGAGTCAAGGACCCCATCGGTGAGCGGCGGCGATTCCCCAAGGCCAAGGACTGCTGCTCGGCCGGCCGGCGCATTTCTTCTCCGGGCAGCCAGCCGATATCCTCGCCTATTTAGTGCACGGGCAACCCGAAGGCACTGCAGCGTTTCCCGTCAACGGTCGGCTAGCCGCTGCCGGTGACACCGAGGCAGAGGATTTGCTCCGGCATGCCGGCCAAAGGGGTTTCGCTAGCCTTTGAGCAGCATGTTGGTGATGCGCGAGGTGCACAGGCGTCGCCCCTGCTCGTCGCTGATGACGATTTCGTGGGTGGTCAACGTGCGGCCAAGATGGATCGGCGTGCACACCCCGGTCACCAGCCCGGTGATCCCGGCGCGGTGGTGCGTTGCGGAGATATCCACGCCCACCGGCTTCTTCGCTCCTTGTCCGTGCACCGCTGCGGCAAAGGAACCCAGCGTCTCGGCCAGAGCGACGGAGGCTCCTCCATGCAGGATGCCTGCAACCTGTTGGTTGCCCTCCACGGGCATCGTGGCGACCACCTTCTCGCGGGTGATTTCAGAGAACACGATCCCCAACTTCTCCACCAAGGGGCCCACGCCATAGGCGGAAAGCATTGGCCACATCGACTCGGGAACCCCGTGTGCGGCCAGCTGGCGCGCATGCGGGTTGGGGGAGGCTGCCGCGTTGGAGGCAAAGGTGCCAGATATCTCGGTGGTCAGTGCGTTGTCTTCGATGAAATTGTTGCCCATGCCAACTAGGCTGGCAGGTGTGAGCGAATCAACCAAACTTGTGGCAACCGATCCCCAGCGTCTGCTCGTCATCGACGGGCACTCGATGGCCTTCAGGGCCTTCTATGCCTTGCCGGCGGAAAACTTTTCGACCGACACCGGGCAGTACACCAACGCGGTGCACGGTTTCGTGTCAATGCTGCTGACGATGATCCGGCAACAGAAGCCCACCCACGTGGCGGTGGCCTTTGACCTGGACACCCCGACGTTCCGCTCACTGGAATACACCGAATACAAGGCCGGGAGGAACAAGACCCCCGAGGAGTTCCACGGCCAGATCGCCTTGATCCAGAAGGTCATGGAAGCCATGAACATCCCCTCAATTTCCATGGACGGGTTTGAGGCCGATGACATCATCGCCACGCTTGCGGCCAAGGGCGAGGCAGCCGGGCTTGATGTCCTGGTGGTCTCCGGTGACCGGGACGCCTTCCAGCTGATCACCGAGAAGACCTTGGTGCTTTACCCCAAGAAGGGGATCTCCGACATCCCGCCGATGGACGGGGACGCCGTCGAGGCCAAGTACTTCGTGCGGCCCGAGGAGTACTCCGACCTTGCCGCGCTGGTGGGGGAAACCGCCGACAACCTCCCGGGCGTGCCCGGTGTGGGGCCCAAGACGGCCGCCAAGTGGATCAACCTCTACGGCGGTCTGCCAGGCATCCTGGAGAACATCGATTCCATCAAGGGCAAGGTCGGGGACTCGCTGCGCGAGCACGTCGAGGACGTCAAGCGCAACCGGCACCTGAACCACCTGCTGCGCGATTTGGAACTGCCGGTGGGCTTCGAGGCGATGACCCTGGAGCGCCCGAACCGCGAAGCCGTCGAGGAGCTCTTCGACGCGCTGCAGTTCAACACCCTGCGCAAGCGGCTCTTTGACCTCTTCGGCGACGATCCGCAGGACGCCGCCGAAGAAGTCGCCGTCCCGGAACACGAGCTGCTGAAGGACGCCAAGACCCTGCAGGCATGGTTTACCGCCCATGGCGCCCAACTGCTGGGAGTGCATGCGGCAACGGTCGGGGGCGCTGGTGGCACCGATGTCGTCGGCCTGGCCTTCGCCTCCAATGATGCGACCGCCTACATTTCCTTGGAGGAAACCGACGAGGCCACCGAGCAGGCACTGGCCAAGGTCCTCTCCTCGACCAGCTATGCCAAGGCCGTCCACGACGTCAAGAGCACCTACAAGTTGCTCAAGAACCGTGGTCTGGAACTTGCCGGGATTGTCGATGACACCATGATCACCGCCTACCTGATCCAGCCCGATCGCCGCAGCCACGAACTGCCGGACATCGCCCAGCAGCACCTGCGCATCTCCCTGGATGCCTCCGATGCCCCGGCTAACGGGCAGCTGGCACTGGATTTCGAGGGCCCCGACCTGGCGACCCCGGCGGTCCGTGCGGCGCACGTGGTGCGCGCCCTGAGCCAGCACTTGGCCGGGATGCTTGTCGAGCGCGGCGGCGAAAACCTGCTCAAGGAGCTGGAAATGCCGCTCTCGCTGATCCTGGCTGACATGGAAATGGCCGGCATCGCCGTAGACACCGCCAAGCTCGACGAGCTCTACGACGACTTCACCTCGACCATCACACAGGCTACCGCCGAGGCGTTCGAGGCGATCGGCCACGAGGTCAACCTGTCCTCACCGAAGCAATTGCAGGTGGTGCTCTTCGAGGAGCTCGACCTGCCCAAGACCAAGAAGATCAAGACCGGCTTCACCACGGATGCAGAATCGCTGGCTGACCTGCTGGTGAAGACCGGACACCCGTTCCTGGTTGCGCTGATGGCCTACCGGGATGCCACCAAGTTGCGCCAGACCGTTGAGGGCCTACGCAAGGCGGTTGCCGCAGACGGGCGCATCCACACCACCTACGCCCAGACGGTGGCCGCCACCGGGCGCCTGTCCTCGCTGAACCCCAACCTGCAGAACATCCCGGTGCGTTCGGAGGAAGGCCGGCGCATCCGTGAGGTCTTCGTCGTCGGTGAGGGCTACGAGACGCTGCTGACCGCGGACTACTCGCAGATAGAAATGCGCATCATGGCGCACCTCTCCGAGGACGAGGCCCTGATCCAGGCCTACATGGACGGCGAAGACCTCCACCGCTTCGTCGGCTCGCACGTCTTTGGCGTCGAACCGGAGGACGTCAGCTCCGAGATGCGCTCCAAGGTCAAGGCCATGAGCTACGGGCTGGCCTACGGGCTGAGCTCCTTCGGGCTTTCCAAGCAGCTGAAGATCTCCGTCGACGAGGCCCGGACGTTGATGAAGGACTACTTCTCCCGTTTCGGTGCGGTGCGCGACTACCTGCGCGCCGTCGTCGACCAAGCCCGCAAGGACGGCTACACCGAAACCATCTTCGGGCGCCGCCGCTACCTGCCCGAGCTGACCAGCGACAACCGCCAATTGCGCGACATCGCCGAACGCGCCGCGCTGAACGCCCCGATCCAGGGTTCGGCGGCCGACATCATCAAGCGGGCCATGCTCGGGGTCCAGGAAGGCCTCGCCGAGGCGAAGCTGAAATCCCGCATGCTGCTCCAGGTCCATGACGAATTGGTGCTCGAAGTGGCACCGGGGGAGCTGGAAACCGTGGAAAAGATCGTGCGCGAGCGCATGGGTGCCGCGGCCGAGCTGAAAGTGCCGCTGGATGTCCACGTGGGCATCGGCAAGTCCTGGCAGGACGCCGGGCACTGATGATCGATCCCCAACTACGGATCGGCAAGGTCGCCACTGCCCGCAATGCGGACAGCGGCGCGCCATCAGCGACCTATGCCGCCTGGCTGAACACCGTCAGGGAGGGTTTCTACCAGAAACCGGCCACCGCCGAACAACTCGAGGAACTGCTGGCGGCCCAGCTGGCCGACGCACGTGTGCTCACCGGGGTCTGGGACGACTCGGCACCTGGATCTTTGGTCGACCCGTTGGTGCCGGTGGCAACCTATGCCACCTTCTCCAAGACGCTGAACATCGGGGCGGCGCTGCTTCGGGCCCACCTGGTCACCTCCATCACCGTGCGGCCCACGCACCGCCGGCGAGGCATCCTGCGAGAACTGCTGGGCACCGACCTGGCCCGGGCGAAGGCCGCGGGCAACCCGGTGGCGGTGCTGACCGCCACCGAGGCAACCATCTACGGGCGATTCGGCTTCGGCCAGGTGACCGAGCAGCAGACGTTGCACCTGGATGTGCGCGGGGACGTGCGCTTCCATGCGGCACCCTCCGGGAGGGTGGTGGTGCTGGATGCGGGCAAGCTCGCGGGGATCGCGCCAGGGATCTTCGAGCGCTTCCACCAAAACCAGTTGGGCTCCGTGGGACGCCAAGAAGCCTACTGGCGCTACGCCACCGGGGCTTGGGGACCCGAGGGCCCGGAGCCCGATCCCACGCACCGCGCCGCAGTCCACCTTGATACCGAGGGGCGCATCGACGGATACGTGACCTACGCCTTCACCGGCTGGGATCCCAAGCCGATCACCCTCGAGGTCCGCGACCTGGTCGCCACCACCGCCGTGGCCCGACGGGAACTCTTCCGCTTCCTGGCCCTGCACGACCTTATCGAACGCGTCTCCTATCCGATGGCTGCGGCCGACGATCCGCTTCCCTGGGCGCTTGAGGACCCGGCGCGGGTGAGCTATGCCCAGCGCGGACACTGCTTGTGGGTGCGGGTTCTCGATGTTCCGGCCGCCTTCGCCGCCCGCAACTACAACGGCACCGGTTCCTTCACGTTGCGCGTCGAGGACCCGATTGGCCTGACTGGTGGATGCTACGGATTCGGGCTCGAGGATGGACGTGCCACGGTGTCGGAGCTGCCCGAGGACACCGTAGCCGATGTCTCCTGCAACGTCTCGGCCCTGGGCCCGTTGTTGCTCGGTGCCGTCGGCACCGCGGAGCTGGCCGGTGCCGGGTTGCTGGACCCGGCCTCGGAGCAGGTGCTGGCCACGCTTGCCGCTTTGCTCGATATCCCGGGCTCGCCCCACGCCATCAACGAGTTCTAGGTCCCCACCACCGGAAAGCCTCCTGACCATGAGAGAAAACCCGATGATCCGCCTTGAACGCTTCAAGCCCGAACTCCTCAATGGCACGGTGCCCTCGAAAATCGATGAATTCCTCCGGGCGGTCAGCCGTGGTTTCCATGAATCGGTACTCGATGCCCAAGACCTTGTGCTCCTGGCCAGGCTCGGGATCAACGACAATTCCACCTTCACAGCGATCTACGACGACTCCGCGGTGGTGCCCTCGCTGCATGCCCGGGCACCTGTGGCAACCTACGCAGGGTTCGGTGGGACGCTGAACATCGGCGCCGGCACGCTGGTGCCGGTGCACCAGATCACCTCGGTCACCGTCAGCCCCACCCACCGCCGCCGCGGGCTGCTGCGCCTGATGATCACCCAGGACTTGGCCATCGCGCGCAGATCCGGCTTCGCTTTCGCCGCGTTGACGGCCTCGGAAGCCACCATCTACGGCCGGTTCGGCTTTGGCCGGGCCACGCAGCGTGTCCGTTTCTCGCTCAAGACCGAACCGGCGCCGGCCATGCGAGTTGAAACCGAAGGCCGCATAGTGGCGATAGAACCGTCCGAGCTGAAGTCGCTCGCCCCGGGAATCCACGCCGCCGCCCACCAACGCACGACCGGCTCCATCGCTGTCTCCGAGTTCGAGGTGGGCCAAGCGGCAGGCCATTGGGAAGACTTTGATTCGCTCAAGCCGCCAAGCAACCTACGCGCGGCCCTGCACCTGGATCCGGAGGGCACCCCCGACGGATTCATGAGCTACACGTTTTCCGGATGGAAGGCGTCACCGCCGACCATGGAAATCGGCCAGTTGTGTGCGGCGTCCGGTGCGGCCCGCCGCGAGCTCATCGCCTACCTCGGCACGCACGACCTGATCGAAAAAGTTACCGGCCGCGGACCGCTCGACGATGCCTTCCCCTCCGCGCTTCAGGATGCCAGGGCCTACACCATCGAAGCGATGGGCGACCACCTTTGGCTGCGTATCCTGGATGTCCCAAGCGCACTGGCCGCCCGCGGTTACCGCTGCGACGGCCGCATCCGGCTTTGCGTGCGCGATGAGCTGGGGCTCGCCGAGGGAACCTGGGATCTGGTGGTTGCCCACGGCGTGGGAACCACAAGCCCTGCACCATCGGACGCGGTTCCCGATGCCTCGATTCACGTCCGTGACCTGGCCTCGCTGTACCTTGGAGGATTCAGCGCCGCGCACCTGGCCGAAGCCGGGGTGCTCCGGATCCACGCACCAGACGCGTTGGCGAGAATCGAAGCGATGTTTGCGACCACCGTGATTCCTTACTGCCAGGCGGAGTTCTAGAAACATGTCGACCCTTGAACCCGGACGCCGCAGGATCCTGACAGGCCTGCTCGGAGTGGGCTCCCTGGCCCTCGCCTCGTGTGCTGCGGACCCTCAATCACCAACAACACGCGCGTCGGCCCCGGCTCCCGAGGTAGCTCCCGCCCCCACACCAAGCAGCGCACCGAGCCCCACGGGCACGAGATCCCCGGTGCCCACCCGTGCCCAGGCCATCTCGCGCTACAAGGGCAAGCCGGCGGGGGAGTTCGGGCTGGAGGTCAAGGGCATCGAGCTCGGGGTGCCCGCCAAGGTCCACGGTGCCGCGCTTTCCTTCGATGCCTGCGGGGGAGACGGCGGCGAGGGCTACGACGCCGCACTGATCAAGGCGCTTCGCACGAACGAGGCGCCGGCAACGCTGTTCATCAACCGCCGCTGGGCGAAGGCGAATACGTCCCTGGTGCGTGAACTGGCAGCCGATCCCTTGTTCGAGATCGGCAACCACGGCACCACCCACGCTCCGTTGGCCACCCGCGGCCAGGTGGCCTACGGGATACCTGGTACCGCAAACATCGGCGCGGCCTATGACGAGGTCATTGACAACCAGAAATACCTGGCCGATGAATTCGGGATCCAGGCACGGCTCTTCCGCTCCGGCACCGCGCACATGGACGAACTTGGCGCCGCATTGTGCCGGCACGTGGGGTTGGTCCCGATGAACTTCACCGTGAACCTCGACGCCGGGGCAACGTTCCCAGCGGCCACCGTCACCGCCCAGGCCATGCTGCTCGGCGCCGGTGACGTGGGGATCGGCCACTTCAACCGTCCTGCCTCGGGTACCTCCGCCGGGGTGGCCAGGGCGCTGCCGGGCTTAATGGCAGCCCTCGCGTCCAGGAAGCTGTCGTTGCTCAAGCTCTCCGAGGCCTTCGCTCCGGCGCGAAGTTGACCCGTCGGGCTGACAACTTGTACCCTCGGCGTTTTGACCCGGCCGGGTGCCAGGGAATAGACTAATTGAGCGCGTCGCGGCCATAGCCGTGCCCGCACCCAAGAACAATTCGGAAAATGCCGGGGCTTCCGGCTGCCCGACTCATATAAGACTATCCACATCGGAGTCCCTACTACATGACCATCACCTCCAACGAGAAGACCAGTGCCCCGGTCGTTGCTATCAACGACATTGGCTCTGCCGAAGACTTCCTCGCTGCCGTCGACGCCACCATCAAGTACTTCAACGATGGCGACCTCGTCGAAGGCACCGTCGTCAAGGTTGACCGCGACGAAGTTTTGCTCGACATCGGTTACAAGACCGAAGGTGTCATTCCTTCCCGCGAACTTTCCATCAAGCACGATGTTGACCCGGGCGACGTTGTCGCCGTCGGCGACAACGTCGAGGCCCTGGTCCTCACCAAGGAGGACAAGGAAGGTCGTTTGATCCTGTCCAAGAAGCGTGCTCAGTACGAGCGTGCTTGGGGCGACATCGAAAAGATCAAGGAAGAAGACGGCGTCGTCACCGGCACCGTCATCGAGGTGGTCAAGGGCGGCCTTATCCTCGACATCGGCCTGCGCGGCTTCCTGCCGGCATCGCTTGTCGAAATGCGCCGTGTGCGCGATCTGGCTCCGTACATCGGCCAGGAAATCGAAGCCAAGATCATCGAGCTGGACAAGAACCGCAACAACGTTGTTCTTTCCCGCCGTGCATGGCTCGAACAGACCCAGTCCGAGGTACGCTCCACGTTCCTCAACAAGCTGGAAAAGGGCCAGGTTCGTCCGGGCGTCGTTTCCTCCATCGTCAACTTCGGTGCATTCGTGGACCTTGGCGGCGTAGACGGCCTCGTCCACGTTTCCGAGCTCTCCTGGAAGCACATCGACCACCCGTCCGAGGTTGTCGAGGTTGGCCAGGAAGTCACCGTCGAGGTTCTCGAAGTGGACCTGGACCGCGAGCGTGTTTCGCTCTCGCTCAAGGCCACCCAGGAAGATCCATGGCAGACCTTCGCCCGCACCCACGCTTTGGGTCAGGTTGTTCCGGGTAAGGTCACCAAGCTTGTTCCGTTCGGTGCATTCGTTCGCGTCGAAGACGGAATCGAAGGCCTCGTTCACATCTCCGAGCTGGCCGTGCGCCACGTGGAGCTTGCAGAGCAGGTTGTCTCCGTCGGCGACGAGCTGTTCGTCAAGGTCATCGACATCGATCTCGAGCGTCGCCGTATCTCGCTGTCCCTCAAGCAGGCCAACGAGGGCGTCGATCCCGAAGGTGCCGAATTCGATCCGGCTCTCTACGGCATGGCCGCAGAGTACGACGAAGAGGGCAACTACAAGTACCCGGAGGGCTTCGATTCGGAGACCAACGAGTGGCTCGAAGGCTTCGAGACCCAGCGTGCAGCTTGGGAGCAGCAGTACGCTGACGCCCAGACCCGCTGGGAAGCCCACAAGAAGCAGGTTGTCCAGCACCTCAACGACGACGCTGTTGCCGAATCGGCTCCGGCCGAGTCCGCCGGTGGCGGCTCGTCCTACTCCTCGGAGGCCCCGGCCACCGATGCAGGCACCTTGGCATCCGACGAAGCCCTCGCCGCACTGCGCGAGAAGCTCACCGGAGCCTAAGCCTTCCTCCAGGACCGGATCATTGATCCACCCGAGGTAGCTTGAAAGAAGGGCCCCGATCCACCACTGGTGGATCGGGGCCCTTCTTTTGAGTTTTCCTCTCCGGAAGTCCCATCTGGCGACCTGGAGAGGGGCCGGGTCGCTACTGGATCTCGCTGTCCGGGGGATTGATGCGGAACATCCGCTCCGGGTCAACGGAATAAACGCCCTCGACGGCGGCGATGCTCGCCTGCCGCGAGCCTTCGGCATGGCCGTGGACCTGGCCCAAGGTCCCGAGCACCCGGTCGACTTGCAGTCCCGCGGTCTCGAGGTTCTTGGCGACTTCCTGCATCCGGCCCATGTAGGGCCCCGACACCGTGATGATGAACGTCACCGGCTCGGGCAGCGGGAGGCCCGGGACATCATTCATGGCATGTCTGCCCCTCGCCGGCCGGCTCGGTGTCCTCCGGCGGCGGGGACTGCGCGAGTCCTGCGCCGACATCGATGGAGAACTGCTCTAACCTTTGTGCTTCCTGGGCAAGTTCGGCCCACAGCTCCCGTCCGCGGAAACCGGTTGCCTCGCAGAGCAGGGCGGCAACGCCGGCGACGTGGGGTGTCGCCATCGAGGTTCCGCTGATGGTGTTGTGGAGTTTTGGCGCCGGCCACGAGGAGTAAACCCTGACACCGGGGGCAGATACATCGACCTGGCCGCCGCGTCCGGGCAACGTACGGGCGGAGAAATCGGCGATCTGCAGTTGCTCATCCAGGGCGCCGACTGCCATGACGTAGGGGCTGTTCGCAGGTGTGCCGACAAAGCCGGGGTTGCCGGCCGAACGCTTGGCGTTGTTCCCTGCGGCGGCGACGATCAAGGTGCCAAGTTCCAAGGCACGGTTCCCGGCTGCTACGTAAGGCGGGTGCACCTCGGGCACATCGGCCCCCAAGGACATGGAGATGATGTGGCAGTCGTTTTCAAGGGCCCAGTCGATGCCCGCCAGGATGCCCGTGTCCGAGCCGGAGCCCGAGTTGCCCAGCACCTTGCCCGCATAGATGCTGGCTTCGGGGGCGACACCGTAGCCGCGGCCCTCGGGCAACGAGCGTGGCCCGCACGAGGTGCCGATGCAGTGCGTTCCGTGGCCGTGCATGTCCTGGACGTCTTCACCGTCGATGAACGATTTGGTGGTGACGTCACGCCCGGCGAAATCAGGGTGCCCGACGTCGAAACCGGTGTCGAGCACAGCGACCCGGATGCCGGCCCCGGTGTAGCCGGATTCGACCGCACGCACCGCCTGCAAGCCCCAGGTGAGCTCGTCGGTGTCTTGGAAGTCCGCGGCCGCCGGATCATCGGCCATCACATGGTAGATCAGTTCGGGAACAACGCGCATCGGCATGCGCGCCGAGGCGCAGCGCTCGCCCAGCTCCGCCAACTGGGCGGACTCGCCGTCCACCACTGCCACCCCGAGCCGGGCGAAATAGGTATCAAGGGAGAAGCCCTGGGACTGGAGCATCGTCGGGACTTGGTCCTGGAACGTGGCGCGGACACCGAATCGCCCCGTAGCGGCGGGGGTCTGGGTGTCGAAGACGACCACGTACCTGCCCGGGACGGGTATGGCACTGGCTGAAGTGAACGGCGCGTCGGGGCTGAACATGGCTTCCTCCTGGGGTACGTGTTGGCGTCAGGAACGGGTGGGCCATGACGGCAACCGATGCCGGTTATCGTGGATGAGCAATACCATGCACCATACCGCCGGCACCGGGGTCTTGGGTAGGGATCTTCCCCCCGGGCCTCAGTCGTTCACTGTCACCGGGGCAAAGGTGACTTCGGCCGCACGCATGAGCAGGAAATCCTGGTTGGGGTAGTCGAGCCCGGCGAAGTATGCGTTGGTGTGCGCGATGATCTGGTCCCCGGTCAGGGACTGGCCCTCGAAGGTCTCCGCCCCGGTGGTGTGTGCGTCGCGCACCACCGTCACGTCGTACCCCATGGCCGCGGCACGGCCGGCTGCGGTTCGCAGGCAGTAGTCCGACTGGGCGCCGCAGATCACCAGGCGGCCGACGTCCTGGGCGATCAGCGAGGCATGCAGGCCGGTGCCGGTGAACGCGTCGCGGTAGGACTTGAAGATCCGGTGTTCGTCTTCTTGCTGCTCGAGCCCGGCGGTTAGCTTCCACGCCAGGGAATGGCGCTCGAACTCGCGCTCGTCCTGCACCCAGTAAACGGGGGTACCGGTGTCACGGGCGCGCACCAGCAGCTCCTGGATGCGCGAGACGACCTTCTTGGGATGCACGCAGTAATCCATCACGCCCTGTTGCATGTTGACGATGACCAGTGCAGTTTTCGATCCATCACGATGTTCGTCCATGTCAGAAGTATGACACCTCCGGACCCCGGTTGGTCGGCATTTGGGTGACGCCGCTCACCCCGGGTCTTGCCGTGGAATGGTGGACCTCATCCTCTCGGCGTCGCAGAATCACCCCAAATGCCGATTCGCCGGGTCTGTTCCCCTGCATAGCCTTGGAGGAACACAAGCCGACGAGGGGAAACACCGATGCGCCGTACACGCCACGACAAGCCACCGGTGTCCCTGCCGGGGTACTCGGTTTCCGACGCCGAATGGGCAGCGGTGCCGGCCACGATTCCCGATGCGTTGCTTCGCTGGGGGCGCGCTGGTGCCCTACTACGGGCTCCTGGGCTTATGGATCTGTCTTGGGTCGCCGCCGGTGCTCCTTGGGGCGCTGGCCTTTTGGGGCTTCTTGACGGTCTTTTCCTCCCGGTTGTCCCCGTGGCTTGTCCTGGTGGGGCTCAGCGGACTGTTCCTGGCCGGGCCAGGTGACACGCTGTTCACCGGAGCCCTGTTCATCGGTGCAAGTTGGTGCCTGTCCCTGGCACTGGTGGCAGCCCTGACCGGGATCAGGCTGACCCTGACGGTGCGCCGGTGGCGGGGACAATCCGCCGGTCCGCTCACCGTTTCCGCCGGACTGCTGGCGGGCACCGGGACCTTTGCCAA
The DNA here is from genome assembly GCF_039544305.1 of Paeniglutamicibacter antarcticus. Taxonomy (NCBI): domain Bacteria; kingdom Bacillati; phylum Actinomycetota; class Actinomycetes; order Micrococcales; family Micrococcaceae; genus Paeniglutamicibacter; species Paeniglutamicibacter antarcticus. The sequence continues at coordinate 30,668 of NZ_BAABLK010000013.1, read as the reverse complement.
AGCGCGCAACAAGATCTTTTCCCCGGGCGGGACCTTGCTGGTCGTCGCCATCATCAAGCTGGGGATCGGCTTGACGTCGGTGACCACCATCGACCCGCGAAACCTGGTGCGAACGCTGGATCTTGAAGCCGCATCCGTCATGGTCCCGCTACTCGGCCTGGAGTTTTGGTTGTTGGCCTCCACGGTGCGTTGGGGGCTGGAGCGGATCGCCGGCGACGTGGTGCTGGAGGTGCCCGTTGACCCGAGGATCGGGCCCGTCGCCTTCGCGCGGGCAACCAATGCGGTGGAGCTTGCCGACGTTGGCCTTGGGGGTTGCCGGTGCGGGAAGAAGGCACGAGCCAAGGGAGGGAAGTTGCACCCGCCATGGCATTGCGGCCGCGGCCAACGAGCCCTGGGTGTGGGGCAGGAATGCCAGGACGCTGCCGGTACCGGCGCACAAACGCCTGTCCATCGTGGGACTGTACGTCTGGGGCAGCACGCCCATGGTTCTGCGGACACCAGCCCCGGGCAAGGACCCTGAGATCCCGACACATACCGGGTACCGTCCGTGGCGGGTGAGGGAAACGGCCAAGCGAGCCGCCCGGGCCATCCTTTGGCTTGACACCACCGGCTCGGACCCGAATTTCCTGGCTGAAGCCGAAGCCGAGCACGAAGCCATTGACCACATCCGGCTCGATGCGGTGGGGTTGGGTGGCTTTGCCGTCCGCCGGCAAGATGCGCGGCCGCGCTTCGAGGCCAACCCCGCACCGCTTGTCGCCGGTGAAGTGCCGCGGCAAGCGGTGGTAGCTAACGTTTTATCGACACCGTCACGGTGAACTTCGGGTTCCGGGCGACCTGGCGGGTTGGACCCACCAACTTTTGAAGTTGCCCGCGATAGCCCAGGTGCGAGTTGAAGACGCACCAGAGCGCACCGCCGGATACCAGCACGCGTCCGGCATCGGTGAAGAGCTTCAACGCGATCCCGGCATGCACGGTGTTTCCCATGTGGAAGGGTGGGTTGAGCACCACGAAGCACTCGGAGGCATCGGGCAGCGCGGACAGGGCATCGTCCTGCACCGCGGTGATCCGCCCGTCCACGCCATTGGCCTGGGCGGTGGCGAGGGTCGATGCCACCGCGGAGGCCGACTGGTCGCAGGCATAGAGCGTGAGCAGCGGATGCTTGAGAGCGAGGTAGGCGGCGATGGTGCCGTTGCCGCAACCCAGGTCCACCGCCCGTAGGGCTTCGGCCGGCAGCTGGAGGTTCTCAAGCAGGAACCGGGTCCCGGAATCCAGCTTGGCCCCGCCGAAGGTCTGCGCGTAGGCACGCAGCGCCAGCGGTGCTTCGAGTCCCACCAGGGGTGCACCGTGCAGCGGGAAACGCGGTGCGGGGAGCGAGGCCACCGGGCGCAGTGCGGTGGCGCTGAGCACCCGGGACTTCTGGCGTCCCAGCGAGGCCGTGACGGAGGTGAAGTAGCGGCCTAACAGCTCGTTCATGGTGCGGTTCATGTGCTTGATGCGCCCGGATGCCATCACCGTGACGCCCGGCGCCGCATGTTCGGCAACGAAGGACAACATTTCCTCCAACGCGTCCAGCAACCTCGGCAGCGCAATGAGCACCAGCGTGGCACCCGTGAGCAGTTCGGCGCCCAGCGGCAACAGACGGAATTCCCCTCCCAGTGCGGGCAACAGCTCCTGGGCGTTGGCTTCGATGGCCTGGGCCCCAGAGAGCGCATCCTGGTGCACGCGGATCCCGCGGACCCCGGCATCCAGCGCACCCAGGACCAGCGCGCCGTAGTGGTCGCCCAGGATCGCCACCTTGCCCGGTTCGCCGGGCCAACCGGTCTGGGCAGCAAGGTCCAGCAGCAGCTTGTCGGCACCATCGACGGCGTGCAAGTTTGCCGCCTCCACGTCTGGGAAGCGGCGCAGCAAGTCCAGGTCAAGGCTCACGGTGCATCCACCCATTCGGTCCCCAACGCCCTCGCGGTGCAGCTGCCGGCACTGAGTGTTGCCAAACGGTCGGTGAAAGCGGCGAGGATGTCGGCCTCGTCGCCCAGGGCAACCTTCAGCGTGGCGTGGCCCGGACCGTAGGCGGTTCCAAGGACCTGGACGCCGCCGGCGCGCAGGTCGTTTTCGAGGCGTCCGGCGGTGCCGTGGTCCACGTCGATGCCCAGGATCCGCTGGCGCGTCCGTCGCACCAGCGGTGCGGCGTCCAACGCGCGGGAGACGGACTCAGAGTACGCGCGCACCAGCCCGCCGGCGCCCAGCAGGATCCCGCCGAAGTAGCGCACCACCACCGCGGCGATGTCCGAGAGGTCGGTGGTGCCGGATCCGGTTTCGCGCTTGGCCAGCGCATCAAGCATCGGGACGCCTGCGGTGCCAGAGGGTTCCCCGTCGTCGTTGCTGCGCATGGCGGTGCGGTCCGCCCCCAGGATGAACGCGCTGCAATGGTGCCGCGCGTCGAAGTGTTTCTTGCGCAGCTCGGCGACCAGGGCGCGGGCCTGCTCCTCGGTCTCGACCCGGCGCAGGTACGTGATGAATCGCGATCGCTTGATCTCCAGTGCGTGGACAAAGTCTCCGTCCACCGTCGTATAGGCCGTCGCCACAGAATCTGTCTCCATTACCGCACCAGTCTAGTGTTTGGCGTCTTCGCGTGCCCGCTGCGCATCGGTATGCTGGGACACATGCTCAATGTTGCTCTGACCGGCGGGATCGCCGCGGGAAAATCGGCAGTGTCCCAGCGCCTGGTTGAACTCGGCGCCGTGCTCATCGATGCCGATGCCATCGCCCGCGAGGTCGTGGAACCGGGCACCGAGGGGCTCGCCGCGATCGTTGCGGCCTTTGGCCCCGAGATCCTGTGCGCCGACGGGTCCCTTGACCGCACGTCCCTGGGCGCACTGGTCTTCGCCGATGCGGCCGAGCGGGAAAAGCTCAATGCGATAGTGCATCCGCTGGTGCGCGCCGAGGCCGCACGGCGCTCCGAGGCGGCACCCAAGGGCGCGGTCATCGTCCAGGACATCCCGCTCTTGGTGGAAACCGGGCAGGAATCGGCCTTCGACCTCGTCGTGGTCATCGAGGCCCCGCTGGAGGAACGCGTGCGCCGCATGGTTGATGACCGCGGGATGGCCGAGGCCGATGCCCGCGCCCGCATCGCCGCGCAGGCCACCGATACGCAGCGTGCCGCAGCGGCCGATGCCGTGATCGTCAATTCGGGCTCGCTTGTTGCCCTGCGCCAACATATCGACGAGTTCTGGGAGAAGCACATTGATCCATCCACCGGCCATGCCGGCTGACAAGGACGCAGCCAGCGAAGAGCTGGCGGTGATGATGGCAGCCGAAATGCCCCGGGCCCGCACCGAGATGCGCATCGTGCACGTCCTCTGGGCGGTGGCCGGGGTGGCACTTGTCGCTGCGGTGATCCTCTGGGTATTCGTCGGCGGGCGCCAACAATACATCTCCCGGAACTCGGGCTACGACTCCCGGGTGCTCATTCCGGCGTGGCTTGCACTCACCGGGCTGCTCAGCGCCGGCGCGGCAACGGTTCTCTTCATGATCCGGTTGATGCGCGGGGCACTGGGGAACATCGTGCAACGGCAGGTGCGCAAGTGAACACTGCGTTGATCGCCGAATCCTTCATCGCGTCCGGTTCCGTCGGGAGTGCGACGGGGCAGTTGGTCAGCATCCAGCGCGACCCCGAACGCGCCGCGGCGGCCGGCGGATCCCGCGGGTCCATCCAGCTTCGCTACCACTCCTTGCAGTTGGTGCCCGTGGATCTGATCGACGAGGTGCCCGGGATCTGGGCTGCGCTGCTCGATGTCGTGGAGTCATTCCTGGCCGAAGGAACGGGGCAGGGTCGCTACCCGGGACTGGACGCGGAGATCGTGCTCCAAACCACGGGAGGCATCGCGAAGTTCACCGCCGGGAAAGTGCGGCACATCGTGGATACCGGCGAGCTCATTGACGCCATCCTGGGCGGTGCCGCTGCCTACCACCACTTCGCCGGCACCTGCCAGCCACGCATCGCGGAGCTGCGCAGCCAAGTAAGTGCGGCGGGAATTTCAGCCCAAGGCGAGCGCGCCGCCCACCCGTGGGCGCCAAGGCGTAACCTAGGAGAATGAGTCTTGCGCAGCAAATCAAACGCGTCGTGGCGCCCTTCGAGGTCATCAGCGACTTCAAGCCAGCCGGTGACCAGCCAGCCGCCATTAAGGAGCTCACCGAGCGCGTCAACGCCGGTGAGAAGGACGTGGTGCTGCTTGGCGCCACCGGCACGGGCAAGTCCGCCACCACCGCCTGGCTCATCGAGCAGGTGCAGCGCCCCACCTTGGTGCTGGTGCAAAACAAGACCCTCGCCGCGCAGCTGGCCAACGAGTTCCGCGAGCTGCTGCCCAACAACGCGGTGGAGTACTTCGTCTCCTACTACGACTACTACCAGCCCGAAGCCTACGTCCCGCAGACCGACACCTTCATCGAGAAGGACTCCTCGGTCAACGAGGAGGTCGAACGGCTGCGCCACTCGGCAACCAACGCGCTGCTGACCCGTCGCGACGTGATCGTGGTGGCCACCGTCTCGTGCATCTACGGCTTGGGCACCCCCGAGGAGTACGTCGCCGGGATGGTCACCCTGGAAAAGGGCATGGAGATGAACCGCGACGACCTTTTGCGCAAGTTCGTCTCGATGCAATACGCACGCAACGACATGGACTTCCACCGCGGCACCTTCCGGGTGCGCGGGGACACCGTGGAGATCATCCCGATGTATGAGGAGCAGGCGCTGCGCATCGAGTTCTTCGGCGACGAGATCGAGTCCCTGCATACCCTGCACCCGGTCACCGGGGACGTGATCCGCGAGGAAAACGAGATGTATGTCTTCCCGGCCAGCCACTACGTCGCCGGTGCCGAGCGGATGAACCGCGCGATCACCGACATCGAGGACGAGCTGCGCAACCGGCTGGAGACCCTGGAGGGCCAGAACAAGTTGGTGGAGGCCCAGCGCCTGCGCATGCGCACCACCTACGATCTGGAAATGATGGAGCAGATGGGGTTCTGCAACGGCATCGAGAACTACTCGCGGCACATTGATGACCGCGCCTCGGGCACCGCCCCGCACTGCCTGATCGACTACTTCCCCGACGACTTCCTGATGGTCATCGACGAATCCCACGTCACCGTCCCGCAGATCGGCGCGATGTACGAGGGTGACATGTCGCGCAAGCGCACCCTGGTCGAGCACGGCTTCCGGCTTCCATCGGCAATGGACAACCGCCCGCTGAAGTGGGATGAGTTCCTTGAACGCATCGGACAGACCGTCTACCTCTCGGCGACCCCGGGCAAGTACGAGCTGGGCAAGGCCGACGGTGTGGTTCAGCAGATCATCCGGCCCACCGGGCTGATCGACCCAGAGATCATCGTCAAGCCCACCAAGGGCCAGATCGATGACCTGCTCGACGAGATCCGCGCCCGAGTCGAGCGCAACGAGCGCATCCTGGTCACCACGCTGACCAAGCGCATGGCCGAGGACCTCACCGACTACTTCACCGAGCACGGGGTCCGGGTCCAGTACCTGCACTCGGACGTGGACACCCTGCGCCGCGTGGAGCTGCTGCGGGAGCTGCGCATGGGCCTGTTCGACGTGCTGGTGGGCATCAACCTGCTGCGTGAGGGACTTGACCTGCCCGAGGTCTCGCTCGTGGCGATCCTGGATGCGGACAAACAGGGCTTCCTGCGCTCGGCGACCTCGTTGATCCAGACCATCGGTCGTGCCGCCCGTAACGTCGATGGCCAGGTCCACATGTATGCGGACAAGATCACCGATGCGATGGCGCATGCGATCGATGAGACCAACCGGCGCCGCGAGGTGCAGCAGAAGTACAACAAGGACCACGGGGTTGACCCGCAACCGCTGCGCAAGAAGATCGCGGACATCACCGACTCGCTGGCCCGCGAGGACGCCGACACCCAGGAGCTGCTGAGCAACCAGCGGCTGTCCAAGAGCGCCAAGCGTTCGAGTGCCGGAACCAAGAAGGCCCACGAGACGGTGCGCGCCGACGGGCTGGCGGCGGCCCCGGCGGAGAACCTGGTGGAGATGATCGGCCAGATGACCGAGCAGATGCACGCCGCCGCCGCGGAGCTGCACTTCGAGGTCGCCGCCCGGTTGCGCGACGAGGTCTCGGAGCTCAAAAAGGAACTGCGGCAGATGAAAAACGCGGGCCACGCTTAGGCCGGCCCCGAGCCGGTGCGCTAGACTGGTCTCAGCGTAGGGGAGTATCCCAGTAGTGCTGTGATCGTCAACACGTGAGGCATCGATGCCTCGCCGGGCGCAGCGGTCGTTCCAATCTGAGTGGACGGCGGAGAGACTTGCGGTAATTCCACGTACCCCGTTTGAAAGGCCCCACTTTGGGAAACCACGGCTTGTCGCTGCAATTCGAGATCATCTCTCTGTCGGCATTGTGCATCATCCTCCTGCTTGACCTGCTCTACGTGGTGAAGAAGCCACACCTGCCCTCGATGAAGGAATCGGGGATCTGGGTCGCCTTCTACGTCACCCTCGCGCTGATCTTCGGTGCCGTCATCTGGTGGCAGGCAGGACCGGACCTAGGCCAGCAATTCATCGCCGGCTGGGTCACCGAATATTCGCTGAGCATTGACAACCTGTTCGTGTTCATCATCATCATGGCCCGCTTCTCGGTACCACGTAAGTACCAACAGGAAGTGCTGATGTTCGGCATCATCATCGCGTTGATCCTGCGCGGGATCTTCATCATCGCCGGCGCCGCGGTCATCGAGAACTACTCGTGGGTCTTCTACATCTTCGGTGCCTTCCTGCTCTACACCGCCTGGAAGCAGGCAACCGAAAAGGGCGAGGAAGCCTCCGACGGCGCCAACAGCGGCATCGTCTACAAGTTGACCAAGAACCTGCCGATCTCCAAGGACTTCGACGGCAACAAGCTGCGCACCACCATTGACGGCAAGCGCCTGTTCACCCCGATGGTCATGGTCTTCATCACCATCGGCATGACCGACCTGCTCTTCGCCGTCGATTCGATCCCCGCGATCTTCGGGCTGACCCAGTCCCCGTTCATCGTCTTCACCGCGAACCTGTTCGCGCTGATGGGCCTGCGCCAGCTCTACTTCCTGCTCGGCGGGCTGATGGACCGCCTGGTCTACCTCAAGCACGCACTGTCGATCATCCTGGCCTTCATCGGCATCAAGTTGGTCTTCCACGCTATGCATGTCAACGAGCTGGGGTTCATCAACGGCGGGGAACCGATCACCTGGGTCCCGGACTTCTCGATCACCGTTTCGCTGCTGGTCATCGTGGGCACAGTCGTCATCGCCACCGTCGCCTCGCTGCTCTCCCCGGCTGGTCGCCGTGCCGCCGCCGCCACCAAGGCCCAGCAGCAAGCCGAGACGGACACCGAGTAACACCCTTGGTGCGGGACCCGTTCGGTGCAGTAATGCCGGCCGGGTCCCGCGACCGTTAACTGGCTGCTGGATTGCTAAGCTGGAGAGTGTGACTACCTCTGAGCATCTTCCGGCCATGCAACGCCCACCCGAGAGGATCCGGGCCCAAAGCAGGACGGTTTCCGCGCTCTCGGTGGCCCAGCTCTTCAGTGGCGTGGGAAACGGTGCAGGGCTGGCCATCGGCTCGCTGATGGCCGTTGAACTGACCGGGTCCAACGTCTTTGCCGGGGCGGCGACCGCCGCGATCTCGGTGGCCGGCGCGCTCAGTGCCTTGCCGCTCGCGGCCCTGGCCGTAAAACGTGGACGCCGGGTGGCACTGTCCTCCGGGTATTTCTTGGCCGCACTCGGTGCCGTGGGCATGATGCTTGCTCCGGTGGCCAACTCCTTTGCGGTGCTCCTGGTGGGCGCGGCTCTGCTGGGCGTGGGCAACGCCGCGAACCTGCAGGCCCGCTTCGCCGCCACCGACCTTGCCGATGACGCAACGCGCGGCCGCGACCTCGGTCTCGTGGTCTGGGCCATCACCATCGGGGCGGTAGCCGGCCCCAACCTCATTGGCCCCGGCGCGGCGTTGGGTGAGCGCTTCGGGCTGCCGCCGATGAGCGGGCCGTTCCTCTTCTCCGTGGCAGGGATGCTGCTGGCGATCATCGTGCTGAACATCGGTCTTAGACCGGACCCCATCGACCTGGCCAGGGACTGGGACAGGGCCGACGGCGTAGCCCCGAATGCACCGGAAGTCGGGCGCCGTCGCGGGTCCCTGGTCAACGGGCTGGTCGCCGTGCGTGCCTCGCCCGGGGCAACGCTGGGTATTTCCACCATCGTCGTCGCCCATTTGGTGATGGTCGGTGTCATGTCGATGACCCCGGTGCACCTCAAGGACATGGCTGCTACCCCGGGGCATGCGATGCACGGCGGCACCGCCGACATCCTGGTCGTCGTCGGGTTCGTGATCTCGCTGCACATCGCCGGCATGTACGCACTCTCGCCGTTCATCGGGGCGTTTGCCGACAAGATCGGCCAGCCGCGGATGATGCTTGCCGGCCAGTGCGTGCTGGTTGCCGCGGTGCTGGTCTCCGGGATCGGTGCCGACTCACGGGCCGCGGTGACCGTCGGCCTGGTGTTGCTGGGCGTGGGCTGGTCGATGGCCACGATCTCCGGCTCGGCGTTCCTGGCCGAACGGGTGGAACGCCGGCGCCGCGTGCTGGTCCAGGGCGTCTCGGACACGTTCATGGGTGCTGCCGGCGCCATCGGGGCCGCGGGCTCCGGGCTGCTGCTGGCCTGGTTGGGCTTCGCCGGGCTTGGCTACCTCTGCCTGGTCTTCATCCTAGTTGTTGCCCTCTTCTGCGTGCGTGAACTCAAGAAATGAACAAGTGGTTCCTGCTGGGCACCGCGATCACGCTCGAGGTGATCGCGACGCTCTCGCTCAAGGCGGCCCTTGACCAACCGTGGTTCTACCTCAGCGTTGTGCTCGGCTATGCCGGGGCGTTCACCGCTTTGTTCCTGGCCATGCGTGCGGGCCTGGGCCTCGGGGTGGCCTACGGCATCTGGGGCGCACTCGGGGTCGCGCTGACTGCGCTGTTTGCGATGCTGCTCTTCGACGAATCGCTCACCTCGGTGATGCTGCTGGGCCTTGGCGTCATCATCGCCGGGGTCATCCTGGTGGAATTCGGTTCGCAGCAGGCACAACGGAACCAGGGGCGCGGTAACCCGGAGCGCATGTCATGATGTGGGCGTTCCTCGGTGTCGCGATCGTTGCCGAGGTCGCAGCCACGATGTCGCTGCGCGCCGCGGTGACCGGGCCCAAGGTATGGTGTTTTCCCGTGGCACTGGGCTACCTCCTGGCGTTCAGCATGATGTCCTTCGCGCTACGGGCGGGCATGGGCATCGGGGTTGCCTACGGTATCTGGGCGGCCGCCGGCGTCGCGATCACCGCGACCCTGAGCAAGTGGATCTTCAAGGAGCCGCTTACCCCGGTCATGGCCGCCGGGATCGTTCTGATCGCCGCCGGGGTGCTGCTGGTGGAACTCGGTGCCGCCGGCTGAAGCCACGGAGTGCTACTGTGCGGGTTTTGTCATTTCCAGCAGCTTCGCGAAGATCATCGAGCCCTCGTCCGCGATCCCGTCGTGGTGGAAATCGTCGGTTTCCCAGACCATGAGCCCATTGACCGCCTCGGCGGTGGCCAAGGAGAGGTCCCTGTCCACATACACGTCGTGGGTGTAGACGGCGGCAGCCACCGGCACCGTGTTCCGGGCGAGCACCTCCGGGTCATAGAGCGGGCCCCAGCCCCGGTGTTCTGCGAGGATCCGTGCTGTTTCCTCCAGCGGGCGCAGTGCCGGGTCGGCATCGAAATACCAGCGGAACACCATTTCGCCGGTGAGCAGCGGGACCTCGGCCTCGGGGGAGAACGCGGGGAATTCGTCCAGTACCCGTTCCGCTGCCCAGTCGGTGGCCGGGCCTTGGGCGTAGATGGATTCGTGCATCAGCGCGTACAGCGGGTTGGTGGTTCGGTCCACCTGGTCCTGCACCACCGCCAGGAAGGTGTCCGAAAGCCGCTTGCCGCCCCGGGTTGCGATGAACGCGCCCTCGAACACATGGTGCAGTGAGTGGACCCGGGAGTTGCCGCCCAGGAACTGGCCGAGAACCTGCACCAGCGGGACGGTCAACCGCCGGCCGTTGGGCAGGTGCTCCTCGGTCCGTCCCAAGTGCGCGACGATTCCACCCAGGGTCTCCCGGTCCTGCGGGTACCAGGAAAAGTACTCCTGGTTGCGTTCTGCCATCCGCGCGTAGGTGGCCCGGTACACGGTCTGCGCATCGGCGGTGATCGAGGCAAGCCCGCCGGTGACCAGGCAACGGTCAAGTGCGTGCGGGGCCATGGACAGATATGTCAGCGTGCAGAATCCGCCGTAGCTTTGTCCCAAGGTGCTCCAGGAACCGATGCCCAGTGCACTGCGGATTGCCTCGGCGTCGCGCACGATCGAGTCGGCGCGGAAGTGCGTGAGGTAGGAGGCCTGCGCTGCGGCGTCACCGCGCAGCGGAAGCGACTGCCTGTTCGCCGGACTGCTCAGCCCGGTGCCGCGCTGGTCAAGGAGCAGCACCCTGAAGGTCTTGGTGGCCTCGGCCAGCCAGCCGGTCAAGGATGCCGGGCGCGGTGCCTTGCCGCCGGGTCCGCCCTGCAGGAAAAGCAGCCATGGCAAGTCCGTGGGATCGGCATGAGCGGTCGAAGAGACCTCCCGGGCGAAGACGGTGAGCTGCTCACCTTCCGGTCGGTCATGGTCCAGCGGAAGGGCGAAGTAGTGCTCGGTGGTGTTCATCTCGCGAAATACGTGTGTGGTGCTCATGCGGTGGCCCCCAGTTCCGCCAGTGCGGCGCCTTCAAGCCGGCGAACCGTCCAGCCCTCCATGGAGCCGGCACCGATCGAATCGTAGAATCCGATGGCCGGTGCGTTCCAGTCCAGCACGCTCCATTCCACGCGTCGGTATCCGCGTTCAACGGCCAGTCGGGCCAGCTCGGTGAGCAACGCCTTGCCGTGTCCGGCTCCGCGGGAGGTCTCGCGCACGTACAGGTCCTCCAGGTGGATCCCGTGGGTTCCCTCCCATGTTGAATACGTCAGGAACCACAGCGCGAAGCCCAGCACGGTGCCCTCGTGCTCAACCACGAGCGCGTACACCTGCGGATCGGGCCCGAACAAGTGGGAAACGAGCGAGGATTCTGTGTTCTTCACGGCGTCGGGCTCACGTTCGTAGATCGCCAGTTCACGGATGAGGTCAAGGATGTCGGCGGCGTCGCCGGGAAGGGCAGGACGGATCAAAGGCATGTGACCAAGCCTACCGGGGCTGGTTGCGTGCCGTGAATCCAACGTGTGGGAGCCGGCCCCTACAGTTGGGGGCGATCAAGAACCCCCTTTACGAACAACTCCAAGGACGGCACCAAGCACCATGATGGGCGGCCACCACGCAGCCACGGGCGCAGCAGCCTGGATCGCGCTGACCACGAATTTCCGTCTTCCCACCGGTGCGCTTTCGGGCCACATCGGGTGGCTTCCAGAGGCCATCCCGCTAGGCTTCGGCCTGCTGGAACAGTCCCCGCTTGCAGGTGTGGCGGGGGCTATGGTGTGTGCGGGGGCGGCGTTGCTGCCCGATGCCGACCACCGCCGGGCCACCATCGCGCACTCGCTGCCCCCGGTGTCCAACGCGATCTGCGCCGGCATCGGCGAGGTCTCCGGCGGGCACCGCAACGGCACGCACTCGCTACTCGGCATTGCCGCGTTCACGGCGCTGGCCTGGGTGCTGGGGCTGTGGACGATGCAGACGCCGTCCCTCGGGCTGGTCTACCCCGGTGCCGGGTTGTTGGCCGTGCTGCTGGTGTCCTTCGCGCTGAAGGCGCTGAAGTTCATCCCCGATTCCATGGCGAAGCTGCCCTGGCTCATTTCCGTCCCCGCGGGCATCTTCGTGGCGGTTTTCTCGCCCGACGAGCAGAACTGGTTGGTGCTGGCGGTCGCGGTGGGGTGCGCAATCCACGTGGCCGGGGACATGCTCACCGTCGGTGGCTGCAACCTGTTGTGGCCGATCAAGATCAAGCCGCCACGTTTCATACGCCGCATCCCTTTGCTCAAGGACGTGTGGAAGCCCGGCGGACGCATTGCCGTCCCGGTGCTGGGGCGGGCAGGTTCGGTGCGCGAGTGGCTGATGTGTGTGCCGGTCTCCATCTATGCGCTTGCCGGGTTGGTGGTGCCCCTGGTGCTGCTGACGCACAACCAGGTGCAGCCACTGACCAAACTGCTCGGCTTCTAGTCCTGGCGGCCCACGTCGGTCACCGTGATCACCGGGTATCCGGCCTCGTCGGATTCGGCCAGGTTGACGGTGGCGTCGATGCCCCAGTCGTGGTGGTTGGCCGGGTCTGCGAAGACCTGGCGCACCTTCCATGATTCCTTGCCCAGGGTGATCAGCAGCAGGTTGGGTCCGCGCCCGCCGGGACCGTCGTCGATGTCCTCGTGCTCATCGAAGTACGCATCCATGGCATCGGCCCAGGCCCCTGCGTCAAAGCCGTTGTGCCCGTCCAGCTCGCCCAGCGCACCGTCCTGCTCGTCGGCGAAGAGCTTGACACGACGGAACATCTCGTTGCGCACCATCACCCGGAAGGCGCGCTCGTTGGAGGTCAGGCGCTCGGGTGCCGGCGGGATGATCTCGGCGTCGGGCTCGTGCAGCACGCCCTTGGCCAGTTCCTCCCATTCGTCCAGCAGCGATGAGTCGATCTGGCGGATCAGTTCCCCGAGCCATTCGATAAGGTCCTGGAGGTCCTCGCGAAGCGCATCCTGCGGGACGGTCTGGCGCAGCGCCTTGTAGGCGTCGGTGAGGTAGCGCAGCAGCACGCCCTCGGAGCGGGCCAGGGAGTAGAACGCCACGTATTCGCTGAAGCTCATGGCGCGTTCGTACATGTCGCGGACCACCGACTTGGGTGCCACCTCGAAGTCGCCGAGCCACGGTGCGCCGGCGCGGTACTGCTCGAAGGCGTTGCCCAGGATCTCGGCTAGCGGTTGCGGGTAGGTGACATCCTCGAGCGCGGCCATGCGGTCGTTGTATTCCATGCCTTCGGCCTTCATCGCGGCAATTGCCTCGCCGCGAGCCTTCTTCTCCTGAGCCGAAAGCACCTGGCGCGGCTTTTCCAGCGTCGCCTCGATCACCGAGACCACGTCCAGTGCGTAGCCGGGGGACTCGACGTCGAAGAGCTCAAGGGCGGCAAGCGCGAAGGGCGAAAGTGGCTGGTTCAAGGCGAAATTCTCTTGCAGATGCACCGTGAGCGCCAGCATGTTGCCATGGCGGTCGGGGTGTTCGAGGCGTTCGACGACGCCGGTGGCAAGCAGCTCGCGCAGGATGCCCAGCGCCTTGCGCTGCAGGATCCGCTGGCGCACCGGCGGCTCGTGGTTTTCGGTCAGCAGCCTGCGTGCCGCTGCGAAGGAATCGCCCTCGCGGGCCAGCAGGTTCAGCAGGATCGAGTGCGTGACCGCGAACGAGGAGTTCAGTGTCTCGGGGGTCGCGGCAATGATCCGCTCGTAGGTCTTCTCACCCCAGGTCACGAATCCCTGCGGCGGCTTCTTCTTGACCACCTGGCGGATCTTCTTGGAGTCGTCGCCGAACTTCGCTAGTGCCTTTTCCAGGTTCTTTTTGTTTTCGATGGAGTGCTCGGGCGCCTGGACCACCACGGTGCCCGCGGTGTCGTAGCCGGCGCGTCCGGCGCGGCCGGCGATCTGGTGGAATTCGCGGGCGTTGAGGATGCGGGTGCGCACTCCGTCATATTTGGACAGCGCGGTGATCAGCACGGTGCGGATGGGCACGTTGATGCCCACGCCTAAGGTGTCGGTGCCGCAGATGACCTTCAGCAGTCCGGCCTGCGCCAGCTGCTCGACCAGCCGGCGGTACTTGGGCAGCATGCCGGCGTGGTGCACGCCGATGCCGTGGCGCACCAGGCGGTTCAGGGTCTTGCCGAAGCCCGGTGCGAACCTGAATCCGGCGATGAGCTCGGCGATCCGGTCCTTTTCCTCCCGGCTGCAGACATTGACGCTCATGAGCCCGCTGGCCCTGTCGATGGCTTCGAGCTGGCTGAAGTGCACCACGTAGATCGGCACCTGCTTGGTGCCCAGCAATTCCTCGATGGCTTCCTGCACTGGGTCCTGCGAGTAGTAGTAGTGCAGCGGGATGGGACGTTCGGCGTGTGCCACGGTGGTGGTCTCGCGCCCGGTGCGCAGCGTGAGCTCGTCCTCGAACCTGCCCACGTCGCCCAGCGTGGCGCTCATCAGCAGGAACTGCGCCTGCGGAAGTTCCAATAGAGGCACCTGCCAGGCCCAACCGCGCTGGGGGTCGGAGTAGAAGTGGAACTCGTCCATGACCACGGGGCCAAGATCCGCGTTTTTGCCTTCTCGCAACGCCACGTTGGCGAGGATCTCGGCGGTGCAGCAGATGATCGGGGCGTCCTTGTTCACCGAGGAGTCCCCGGTGACCATGCCGACGTTCTCCGCCCCGAAGATCTTGCACAGGTCAAAGAATTTCTCCGAGACCAGTGCCTTGATCGGAGCGGTGTAGTAGCTGCGTTCCCCGCGGGCCAAGGCATAGAAATGTGCTGCGACGGCAACCAGTGACTTGCCCGAGCCGGTGGGCGTGGCAAGGATGACGTTGTTGCCGGCCACGAATTCCATCACGGCTTCGTCCTGTGCGGGATACAACCCGATGCCACGGTCCTCCACCCACTTCACGAAGGCCTCATAGACTGATTCGGCTGTGGCGCCGCGCGGGGGAGTGTTGGGCAGCAACTCGGTAAGTTTCATGATGTCTCCAAGACTATCGGTTTACGTCGGTCTTTCCGTTTAGCCTGAGGTTATGAAATGGGATCCGAAACAGTACGCACAATTTTCCGATCACCGGGACCGCCCTTTCCATGACTTGACGGCTCGGATCACCGCCGGGGACCCGCAGCTGGTGGTGGATCTGGGCTGCGGTTCCGGGCCGCAGACGCACTCACTGGCGAAGCGCTGGCCTGCGGCACGTGTCATCGGCCTGGACTCGTCGGCGGAGATGATCGAACAGGCACGCGCTAAGCAGCAAGCACCCAACCTGTCCTTTGAGATGGCCGATGCAACGATCTGGATGCCGGATCCGGACACCGATGTGCTGGTATCCAACGCAATGATGCAGTGGATCCCCGGCCACCGAGTGCTCATGCAGGGCTGGTTGAATGCGTTGGCTCCCGGGGCCTGGTTTGCTGCCCAGGTGCCGGGCAACTTTGGTTCACCCTCCCACGCGTTGATGCGGGAGCTCGCCGACTCCAAGCGTTGGGCCCCGCAATTGTCCGGCGTACTGCGCCATCGGGATGTGGTGGCAGAGCCAGCTGAGTACCTGAGGCTCTTGCTGGCGGCAGGGTACGAAACAGAGGTCTGGGAAACCACCTATGGGCAGGTCCTGCTCGGACCGGAGCCCGTGCTGAAATGGGTCCGGGGCACTGCCTTGCGACCGGTGCTTGATACGTTGGACACCGATGAAGCCGCGGTGTTCGAATCCCAGTACGCAGAGCTGGTGGCACACGCTTACCCGGCCTTCGAAGATTCCAGTGGTAGAACGATGACGCTGTTCCCCTTCCGGCGGATCTTCATGGTCGGAAGGACGCTATAGGTTTCCGGTGCCAGCCGTGGTTACACCCTAAAGTGGGGGTATGAAAAGACTTTTACCCATGGTTGCAGCAGGGGCGCTGATGCTCACTGCCTGCGCTGGGCCTTCCGCGGACGAGTTCCGGCAGAGCGATCCTCAGGGAAACACCGCGTGTCTCCATTTTGGTAGTGGTTACGAGGATGGGGGCAACGTCGGTCGGACGAATTTGGCCAAGGCTGCAGTACACGGTGAAGCTGCAACCGCTGACCAGATTCGTGCTGCGGTCAGCACCGATCAGGCAGGTATCCCTGTGATCACGGATCGCGAAGCCTTCAAGCAAGCTTGTGAAGCACAGGGCTTCAAATTCAACTAGTGCGGCTAGCCGACAGCGCGGTCCGAATATTTTTTGAGAATACTTTGTTTATGCTCTTTGACTAGGTGTTTTAGGATCCAAAGAATTCAGTTTCCTCTTCACATCCGTGCTTTTGGGGCGTACAATAGTAAATATGTTCGAAGAGTACAAAGAGTGCCAATCGAACCCGAGATCGCTCTCAACGGAGGTCGCCGGGGAGTTACTCCTTGGCCACCGTCACATTCCTTTCGATATGGTCGATTCCGCCCGCGTACGGGCTGCGGCCGAGGGGCCAGGCGACGGATACGTTGATTTCATAAACAGTATGGCGGAGGCCATGTCGTACTTGCCCCAGACTGTCGGTGAGCAAGTCCGGGTGGCGCGGATTGCCGCGATGGAAAGAGCCAAGGCTGCAATCTGCGCGGCCCAGGCGAAGGAAGCCTACGGCCTGGAGCAAGACATTATTGCGCGACACGAAGACGAGGGCGTCTACAAGGAGAACCCAAGTCGCGGGACCGGTGCGGAAGTGGCGCTGGCGCGCATGGAGGCCCAGCACCTTGGCCCGCGCTTCGTTTCCTACGCAAAGTCAGTGATCGAGCACATGCCATTTACCTACGATGCACTGGTGCGCGGTGAACTGAACGAGGAACGTGCCATGCTTCTGGCACGAGTAACCAACCACGTAGACCCAGGTGTTCGCGAGCTGGTTGATCGGGGCATAGCGGGGGAGCGAGGATCGCTAGAAGGCGTCGGGACCAAGGAATTGTTGGCTCGTGCCAAGAAAGAGGTCCTTGCATACGACAACACTGTTGACATGATCAACCATGCTGACGCCATGAAAAAGCGCAGAATATCGCTGACCATGATGCCAGACGGAATGATGCGAATCAGCGGACTACTGCCGGTGATACAAGGCGTCGCTATCAAGGAGGCGTTGGTCAAGGCGTTGGCGAAGCGGCGCCGCGTTGATGATGAACGCACTGATTCACAGGTCGTAGCCGACACCGTTGTCGAACGCATTACGGGACAGGACCGTGCCGCACGCATACCCTTGATGATCAATCTGGTGATGACAGACCGGACCTTGTTGGTTGGAGACAGCGAACCGGCACTCATCAAGGGTTACGGCACCATTTCCGCGGAGTACGCTCGCTGGCTGATTACCGGCGACCGGACTGGGCCTGACGGGGTGAACACGGCTGAAACGTGGGTTCGGCGCCTATACACGACGCCTACGAACGGTGAACTCGTTGCCATGGAATCGGAAGCTCGGATCCTGCCGCAGAAATTGAAAGACCTCATCGCCGTGCGGGATCAATATTGTCGTACACCGTATTGCGATGCTCCGATCCGCCATTACGACCATGTATATCAAGTGGTGAAAGGTGGAAAAACGACCGAAGCCAACACCGATGGCCGTTGCGTTTGGTGCAACCAAACCAAAGAAACCTCGGGATGGGAGGAAGCGGTCGTCCTGGGGCCGCGGCACACAATCCTGATCACCACTCCGAGTGGGCAGATGTACAGATCGATGGCGCCGCCACTTCCCGGTACATATGAGTCTCCACCCAGACCAGCGAATGACCTTCTACTTACCAGCCCCTGATACGCCACTCTTCGAGGCTTGGGCGTTCGGAAACAAGCGTAGTGGTGCTCCCATGGCCCGGAAGCACAAGGGAATCGCCCGGGTACTTGTCAAATAGGCGGGACGACACATCGTCAAGCAGCGAGGTAAAGCGCTGCGGATCACCCTGGGTATTTCCCACACCGCCGGGGAACAAGGAATCACCGCTAAAGATCACGGTGGTGCCCCCGCTATCACGCAGAACGTAGGCCATGGATCCGGGAGTATGTCCGCGTAGGTGAACGCATTCCAGTGCGACAGATCCTACTGCTATGAAGTCTCCATGCTTCAACGGAACAGTGATGTCGACCGTGGCGCCGGCAGCAATACCCTCGACGTCATCAACTCCGGCATATGTCACGGTTCCCGTGCGTTCCACGTATTCGTGCAGCGCTCGTATATGGTCCCAGTGCTGGTGGGTCGTCGCGATCCCGGCAAGTGTCGGTGCGGCCTCCGAATCCGAAGAAGCCGACGAAAACAGTCCGTCAATGGAGGCCACGTCGTCTGCCGCGTCGATTAGGAGCTGGGAACCGTCAATCTTCGACGTCACTAGGTAGATGTTGTTGGACATTTCGGAAACGCTCACGGACCGTACTGTTGCATCGGTGAGATCAAGGAAGGTTTCACTCATACCAACACCTTACGTGGAGAGGCAAAGTCCACGCGGTAGTCTGGGGCGCGGGCCCTGCCCCGGTATCCACGAAAGGATGGCACATATGGACAGTAATCCACTGGCATTTATCGAGCTCGACAACGCCGACAAAACAGCTCCCTACCAACAGGTTCGGCAGCAGATCCTTGTCGCGATTTCCAAGGGACGCCTAAAAGCCGGAACCAAGCTGCCATCTGTTCGGGCGCTCGCCGAACAGCTCGGGCTGGCGGTGAACACCGCAGCCAAGGTCTACAAGGAGCTTGAAGCCACGGGAGTTGTCGTGACCCGTGGTCGACACGGGACGATAATCCAAGCAACCGAGGATGAGGGCGCCATCGCCGTGGCGGATGCCGCCTCGGAACTTGCGGTCGTTGCGACACGGTGGGGAATCTCCGAAAAAGCGGCTCTGGGCTACGTTCGGGCGGCGTTCACCTCGCAGGTCGGATAGAGCAGCGTCTTCTTGCTCACAACTACGCGCAATTCGAACCAGTTTTCGATTAGCATGTTCTGGTGGCTACTTCCCGCTCCCCAGAAACCTCCCGTCCGCACGACTTGACACGCTTGGTGGTCAAGGGCGCACGCGAGCACAACCTACGCAACGTCGACCTGGATCTTCCACGCGACGCCATGATCGTGTTCACCGGCCTTTCCGGCTCCGGGAAATCATCATTGGCCTTCGACACCATCTTCGCAGAGGGGCAGCGACGCTACGTCGAATCCCTCTCCGCATACGCCCGCCAATTCCTGGGGCAGGTCGACAAACCGGACATCGACTTCATCGAAGGGCTTTCCCCCGCGGTGTCGATCGACCAAAAGTCGACGTCCAAGAACCCCCGTTCCACCGTCGGCACCATCACCGAGATCTACGACTACATGCGGCTGCTTTGGGCGCGCGTGGGCCGACCGTACTGCCCGGTCTGCGGCGAAGCCGTGACGAAGCAAACCCCTCAGCAGATCGTTGACCAGCTGCTCGAGCTCGAACCCAAGACACGCTTCCAGGTCCTGGCGCCGGTGGTGCGTGGCCGCAAGGGTGAATTCGTCGACCTGTTCAAGGAGCTGGGCTCCAAGGGTTACTCGCGTGCAAGGGTCGATGGCGAGACCATCCAACTCAGTGATCCGCCAAAGCTCGGCAAGCAGTACAAGCACACCATCGAAGTTGTCGTTGACCGGTTGGCCATCAATGACTCGGTGCGGCAGCGGCTGACGGATTCCATCGAAACCGCGCTCAACCTTGCCGAAGGCCGAGTCCTGATCGACTTCGTGGACCTCGACCCGGAAGACGCCGGTCGGGTGCGGACATTCTCGGAGAACCTTGCCTGCCCGAACGAACACCCGTTGGCGATCGATGAAATCGAACCGCGGTCGTTCTCCTTCAACAACCCATTTGGCGCATGCCCCGCCTGCAGCGGCATCGGAACGCGCCTCGAAGTCGATGAAGACCTGATCATCCCCGACATCGAAATGCCCTTGGGCCAGGGTGCCATCGCGCCGTGGTCATTGGGCGTGGCGACCTCCGAGTACTGGAACCGCTTGCTCGGTGGACTGGGCGCCGAGCTCGGCTTCACCCTGGAAACCCCGTGGAACAAGTTGCCGGCCGTCGCCCGCGAGGCCATCCTGCACGGCAAGGACCACAAGGTCGTTGTGCAGTACAAGAACCGCTTCGGGCGGGAACGCAAGTACTCCACCGGTTTCGAAGGCGTGGTTCAGTACATCCACCGCAAGCACCTGGAAACAGAATCCGACCATGCCCGCGACAGGTACGAAGAGTACATGCGACAGATCCCGTGCCCGGAATGCAACGGAGCGCGCCTGAATTCCGCATCCCTGTCGGTGCTGATCAACGGCAAGTCCATTGCCGAGGTCTCGGCCATGCCAATGCGCGAATGCTCGGTATTCCTGAACGGCCTCGTCCTGACCGGGCGAGAGGCACAGATCGCCGACCAGGTGCTCAAGGAAATCCAGGCGCGCCTGCGCTTCCTGCTTGACGTCGGCCTCGAGTACCTGAACCTGGAACGGGCAGCAGGAACCCTTTCGGGAGGCGAAGCCCAGCGCATCAGGCTTGCGACCCAGATCGGCTCCGGACTCGTCGGGGTGCTCTATGTCTTGGATGAGCCATCCATCGGCCTGCACCAGCGCGACAACCGCCGGCTCATCGAGACACTGACACGGCTGCGCTCACTGGGCAACACGCTGATCGTCGTTGAACACGACGAAGACACCATCGCCGAGGCGGACTGGATCGTCGACATCGGTCCCGGTGCCGGCGAGCATGGTGGCGAAATCGTGCACTCCGGATCCTTGGAGGGCCTCAAGGCAAACACCCGTTCCATCACCGGCGACTACCTCTCCGGACGGCGCAAGATCGAGATTCCGGCCAAGCGCCGCAAGATCGACAAGAAGCGACAGGTCACCGTCGTTGGCGCCCGCGAGAACAACCTGATCGACGTCACCGCGCGCTTCCCGCTTGGCGTGCTGACGGCGATCACCGGGGTCTCCGGCTCGGGCAAGTCGACCTTGGTCAACGACGTGCTCTACAAGGTGCTGGCCAACCGGCTCAACGGTGCCAAGCAGGTACCGGGCCGGCACACCAGGGTCGAGGGTCTTGAGCACCTGGACAAGGTCATCCACGTCGACCAGTCGCCCATCGGACGCACCCCGAGGTCGAACCCGGCCACCTACACCGGGGTCTTCGATCACATCCGCAAGCTCTTCGCCGAGACCAACGAGGCCAAGGTGCGCGGCTACCTGCCCGGGCGGTTCTCCTTCAACGTCAAGGGCGGACGCTGCGAGGCATGCTCCGGTGACGGCACGCTGAAGATCGAGATGAACTTCCTGCCCGACGTGTATGTCCCCTGTGAGGTCTGCCACGGTGCGCGCTATAACCGCGAGACCCTGGAAGTCCATTACAAGGGCAAATCCATTTCCGATGTCCTGCACATGCCGATCGAGGAAGGGGCGGAGTTCTTCGCGGCCTTCACCCCGATCGCCCGCCACCTGCGCACGCTCGTGGACGTTGGCTTAGGCTACGTTCGCCTCGGACAGGCTTCGACCACGCTTTCGGGCGGCGAGGCGCAGCGCGTCAAGCTCGCTGCGGAACTGCAGAAGCGTTCCAACGGCCGTTCGGTATACGTCCTTGACGAGCCCACCACCGGCTTGCACTTCGAGGACATCCGCAAGTTGCTGATCGTCCTGCAGGGATTGGTGGACAAGGGAAACACCGTGATCACCATCGAGCACAACCTCGACGTAATCAAGTCCGCGGACTGGGTCATCGACATGGGGCCCGAGGGCGGAAGCGGCGGCGGTTACATCATCGCCACGGGCACACCGGAACAGGTTGCCAAGAACGAAGTCAGCTATACCGGCCAGTTCCTCGCCCCGCTGCTCAGCTAGCCGTCAAAGCCGTCCATGTATGCCTGCCACGGCATGCATGGACGGCACAAGCCCCACTTCATGCGAGAATACGACAGTGATGATTGCTCCCTCCGCCGTGCTCCTTGACCTCGATGGAACCCTCGTGGATCCTGCCTGGGCTATCACCTCCGGTATCCGCCATGCGCTGGGGAAGGCACGGATACCCGATCCGGGTGAAGAAAAACTGCTTTCCCTCATCGGTCCCCCGTTGACCATTGGCCTGGCCACAATCGACGGGGTGAACGAGGAAAACATCGACGGGCTGATCGCCACCTACCGCGCGCAATACGCGCGCAGCGGCATGGCGCAGTCCCGCCCCTACCCAGGCGTCGTCGAGATCCTGGCCGCATTGCGGGCCGCCGGTCTCACGGTCCTGGTCGCCACCGCCAAGCCGAAACGGATCGCCGACAGGCTGCTCGAGGTCCAAGGCCTTGCCGGCTTGCTGGACGGGGTCTTCGGAAACGACGACGAGGGGGATGGGCGTTCCTCCTCCAAGGCCCACATCCTTGCGGCGGCAATCCGGGAACACAACCTGGATCCGGCCCGATGCGTGATGGTGGGAGACCGCCGCTACGACATCGAGGCCGCCCACGAGAACAAAGTGACATCCATCGGTGTCGGCTGGGGGTTCGCGGACGAGGGCGAGCTCGAAGCCGCCGGTGCTGGCGCGCACGCGACCGACGTGCCCGAACTGGCAGGAATGCTGTTGGGTGTCGGAGCGGTGGAAGCCCTGCGGGAATCCATGCAAGGCGCCACCACGACGGGAGCCAACGCCTAGATGAGCCTGTACACCATGACCCGCTCGTCGATCCGCGGGATGCTCAAGACGATGTGCCGCCCCACCGTCACCGGGCTGGAGAACGTTCCCCTGACCGGACCGGTCATCATCGCCTCCAACCACCTCTCCTTCCTTGATTCGATCATCATCCAGGCGCTGACCCCGCGCGACGTCGCGTTTTTTGCCAAGGCCGAGTACTTCACCACCCCGGGCATCAAGGGCAAGGCGATGAAGGCCTTCTTCGAGTCCGTCGGCTCGATCCCCGTCCAGCGCGGTGAACAGGCGGCCTCGGTGGCTGCATTGGAATCGCTGGTGGACATCCTGGAGACCGGTGGCGGCATCGGCATCTATCCCGAGGGCACCCGTTCCCGCGACGGCAAGCTCTACCGCGGGCGCACCGGCGTGGGTTGGCTGGCACTGAGCACCGGCGCACCGGTGGTCCCCGTCGGCTTGACCGGCACGGAACAGCTGCAGCCGGCAGGAACCAATACCGTCAGGCCGCACCGTTTCACCCTTGCTTTCGGCAAGCCGCTACAGTTTGAGCACCTAGGCCGCAAGCACCCGCTCCCGCAGCGCCGCGCCGCCACCGATGCGATCGTCGAAGCCATCGCGGAGCTTACGGGCCAGGAACGCGTCAACGCGTACAACCAGACACCCATCAGCGACTGATACGGAGCAGCAGAAGTGGCAGACCCCAGAAGCTACCGCCCCGCGACCGGGGACATCCCGATAAATCCCGGGGTCTATCGCTTCCGCGACGAGGTCGGCCGGGTCATCTATGTCGGCAAGGCCAAGGTGCTGCGTTCGAGGCTCAACTCCTACTTCGCCAACCCCGCCGGGCTGAACGCGAAGACGCATACCATGGTGCACACTGCAACCTCCGTGGAATGGACGGTCGTGGGCTCGGAGATGGAGGCCCTGCAGCTTGAGTACACCTGGATCAAGGAGTACCACCCGCGGTTCAACATCGTCTTCCGCGACGACAAGTCCTACCCGTACCTTGCGGTGACCATGGGGGAGAAGTACCCGCGGGCCCAAGTGATGCGCGGGGACAAGCGCAAGGACACCAAGTACTTCGGCCCGTTCTACCCGGCCAAGGCGATCCGCGAGACCCTGGATACCTTGTTGCGTGTCTTCCCGGTGCGCAGCTGTTCGATGGGTGTGTTCAAGCGCGCCGAGTCCTCCGGCCGGCCCTGCTTGCTGGGCTACATCGACAAGTGCGCCGCCCCCTGCGTGGGACGCATCACCGAGGATGACCACAAGAAGCTCGCTGCCGACCTGTGCCAGTTCATGGGCGGGGAGGGTACCAAGTTCATCAAGGAGCTCGAAGCCAAGATGGTCGAGGCCGTCGGGCGGCTCGAGTACGAGCAGGCGGCACGCTACCGCGACGACGTCGCAGCGCTGCGACGTGTCTTCGAGCGCAATGCCGTGGTGTTGGCAGAGAACACAGAGGCCGACATCTTCGCCGTGCACGAGGACGAGCTCGAGGCTTCCGTGCAGGTGTTCCACGTGCGCAACGGGCGCATCCGCGGCCAACGCGGCTGGGTCGTGGAAAAGGTCGAGGATGTCACGGCCCCCGAATTCATTGAGCACCTGCTCACCCAGGTCTACGGCGAGGCCGCAGGGGACGACAGGATCCCGCGCGAGGTATTGGTCCCGGTGCTTCCCGAGAATGTCGAGGAGGTCGGGCGCTGGTTGCATGAGCGCCGCGGATCCGCCGTCTCCCTTCGCGTGCCGCAGCGAGGGGACAAGGCGACGCTTGCAGAAACCGTGCGCGAAAACGCCGAGCAGTCCCTGCGCCTGCACAAATCCCGGCGTTCCGGGGACCTGACCACCCGCTCGGCCTCGCTGCAGGAGTTGCAGGATGCGTTGGGCCTGCCGGTACCGTTGCTGCGCATCGAATGCTACGACGTCTCCCACGTCCAAGGAACCAACGTGGTGGCTTCGATGGTCGTTGTCGAGGACGGGCTGCCCAAGAAATCCGACTACCGCAAGTTCTCCATCACGGGGGAAGCGGCGCGCGATGACACGGCCTCCATGTACGACGTGATCTCCCGGCGCTTCAAGAACTACCTGGAAGAGATGGCGGACACCGCTCCGGTGATCAGCGGTGAGATCGACATCGCCGACGCCGCCGAGAAGCTGCCGGCGCGCAGGTTCGCCTACCCGCCCTCGTTGGTCATCGTCGACGGAGGTCCGCCCCAGGTCTCCGCGGCCACCCGAGCACTTACTGATTTGGGGATCGACGACATTTACGTCGTGGGGTTGGCCAAGCGTCTTGAGGAGCTGTGGCTGCCGGACGACGAATTCCCGGTCATCCTGCCGCGGGCCTCGAACGCCTTGTACCTGGTCCAGCGCATCCGCGACGAGGCGCACCGCTTTGCCATCACCTTCCACCGCAAGAAGCGCTCGGTCTCCATGACCACCTCGCTGCTGGACACCATTGACGGACTGGGACCGACCAAGCGCGAGGCGATGCGCAAGCACTTTGGTTCGATGAAGAAGATGCGTGCAGCAACCATCGAGGAGCTCATGGCAGTGCCGGGCATCGGGCCGGTGCTTGCCGCCACGGTGTTCGACGCGCTGGCCGCATCCACCCCCGGTGCGCCGGCAGTGAACATGACCACCGGTGAAGTCCTGGACTGACGCGACCGGGCCCGCCGGGCGACTAGGCTAGGGGGTATGACCACCGAGCTTGCCCCAGTGAAACCACCCCAGTCCGAACTACTAGTGATTACCGGCATGTCGGGTGCCGGCCGCACGACAGCGGCCCACGCGTTGGAAGACCACGGATGGTATGTCGTGGAGAACCTGCCACCGACCCTGCTGGGTATGCTCACCGAGATCGTCGCGCACTCCGGGGGTTCGATCCCGAAGCTTGCCGTGGTGATGGACGTGCGCTCCAAGTCGCTCTTCCCGCAGTTGCGCGAGAACCTGCAGGCGCTCACCGGCGCCGGGATCGCCTACCGCGTGCTCTTCCTGGAAGCCGCTGACGATCTTTTGGTCCGCCGCTTCGAACAGGGCCGTCGCCCGCACCCGCTGCAGGAAGATGAGCGGATCGTCGACGGCATCAACCGCGAACGCGATGTCCTGCGCGAACTCAAGGAAGCCGCCGAGATCGTGGTGGACACCACCGAGATGTCGGTGCACGACTTGAACCGCACCATCACCGAGCTCTTCTCCGAATCCGGGCCCATCGTGCTGCGGCTGAACGTGATGAGCTTCGGCTTCAAGTACGGGGTGCCCACCGACGCCAACTACGTCGCCGACGTCCGCTTCATCCCCAACCCGCACTGGGTCCCGGAGCTGCGCCCGCACACCGGCAAGGACCCACAGGTTTCCGAGTACGTGCTGAATGCCACCGGTGCGGCAGAATTCATCGAACGCTACATCTCCGCCCTGGAGCCGGTCTTCGAGGGTTACCGCCGCGAAAACAAGCACTACGCCACCATTGCCATCGGCTGCACCGGCGGAAAGCACCGCTCGGTGGCTACCGCCGAGGAAATCGGGCGCCGGCTCTCCCAGCTGCCCAGCGTGCGAGTCAACGTCACGCACCGCGACCTGGGACGCGAGTAGTCCGCGATGGCTTTTTTCACCGGGCCGATCCCCATCCAACCCCCGGCACGAGCCGGGGATGACAGCTCGTCGACGCGCGTCGTTGCCTTGGGCGGCGGCCACGGTCTCTCAGCCTCGCTTTCGGCGCTGCGCCGCCTCACCACCGACCTGACAGCCATCGTCACGGTGGCCGACGACGGCGGATCCTCCGGACGCCTGCGCGCGGAACTCGACGTGCTGCCTCCCGGGGATTTGCGCATGGCGCTTGCCGCATTGTGCGACGACACCGACTGGGGCCGGACCTGGCGCGATGTCA
Source organism: Paeniglutamicibacter antarcticus (assembly GCF_039544305.1). Classification (NCBI taxonomy): domain Bacteria; kingdom Bacillati; phylum Actinomycetota; class Actinomycetes; order Micrococcales; family Micrococcaceae; genus Paeniglutamicibacter; species Paeniglutamicibacter antarcticus. The sequence continues at coordinate 4,408 of NZ_BAABLK010000013.1, read as the reverse complement.
TGCAGCACCGCTTCACCTCCAAGCCGGGATCGGCCGCCGCACTCGACCAGCACGCGGTGGGCAACCTGCTCATCGTCGCGCTGTGGGAACTGCTCGATGATCCGGTCGCGGGCCTGCGATGGGCCGGCGCGTTGCTTGGCGCCCGCGGCCAGGTGCTTCCCATGAGCACCACGCCGCTGACCATCACCGGGGACGTCTTGCTCGAAGATGCAGGGACCGGACTGGTCCGGCGGCGCATCAGCGGGCAATCGAACCTCGCCGAGGCCGGGGAGAGCGCCCTGGTTTCCAACGTCCGCCTGGAACCCACCGATGCAGCGGCCTGCACCGAGGCCCTTGACGCCATAGAACTGGCCGACTGGATCGTGCTGGGCCCCGGGTCGTGGTACACCTCGGTGCTGCCGCACCTGTTGCTGCCCGAGATGCGCGAGGGCCTGCAGCAAACCCCGGCACGCCGGCTGCTGACCATGAACCTGTCCACCGACACCGCCGAGACCGGCGGCATGGATGCGGCGGCACACCTGGAAGTTATTTCCCGCTACGCCCCGGACCTGCGGCTGGATGCCGTACTAGCTGATCCGACGACGATTTCGGACCATGAGGCGTTCACCCATGCGGCGGCCCGACTAGGCGCCCGCACGTTTTTCGGTAAAGTAGGGGTTGGCGCCGGCCGAGCGATCCACGATCCCTTGAGGTTGGCTGCCGCCTACCATGATGTTTTCACCACGTTCAGTACAGACGAGCCCAGCAGTTAGGAAACAATCCATGGCACTGACGGCTTCCGTCAAGGACGAACTGTCCCGGCTTGAAATCCGCAGGTCCTCGGAACGCAAGGCCGAGGTATCGACCATGCTGCGTTTTTGCGGCGGCTTGCACATCGTCTCCGGACGCATCGTCATCGAGGCTGAGGTCGACCTTGCCTCCACCGCCCGCCGGCTGCGCGCCGCCATCGCCGATGTCTACGGGCACACCTCCGAGATCGTCGTGGTCTCCGGAGGCGGACTGCGCCGCGGCAACCGCTACGTGGTCCGTGTGGTCCGCGAGGGCGAAGCCCTGGCACGCCAGACCGGTTTGCTCGACGGGCGCGGGCGCCCGGTGCGCGGGCTTCCCTCGGTCATCGTCAACGGCTCCACCGCCGACGCCGAGGCCGTGTGGCGCGGGGCTTTCCTTTCGCACGGTTCGTTGACCGAGCCCGGACGCTCCTCGGCACTGGAAATCACCTGCCCCGGGCCCGAGTCGGCGCTCGCGCTGGTCGGTGCTGCCCGCCGTCTGGGCCTGGTGGCCAAGGCGCGCGAGGTCCGCGGCGTTGACCGCGTGGTGATCCGCGACGGCGAGGCCATCGCGCAGCTGCTCACCCGCATGGGAGCCCATGACGCATTGATGGTCTGGGAAGAACGCCGGATGCGCAAGGAAGTCCGTGCCACTGCCAACAGGCTGGCCAACTTCGACGACGCCAACCTGCGCCGCTCCGCCCAGGCAGCGGTCGCCGCCGGTGCCAGGGTCGAACGTGCCCTGGAGATCCTCGGCGAGGAAGTCCCCGAGCACCTCAAGTACGCCGGTGCGCTGCGCGTGGCCCACAAGCAGGCCAGCCTCGATGAGCTCGGGCGCATGGCCGAGCCGCCGATGACCAAGGACGCCATAGCCGGCCGGATCCGCAGGCTGCTGGCGATGGCCGATAAAAGGGCATCCGAACTGGGAATACCTGGCACCGAAGCCAGCGTTCCCCTGGATATGCTCGAGCACTGAGCACCACAGGTTTTCCGCCTGGCGCGGAGATGCAGTAATCACTAAGAACGCATCCAGCTGTCACCGGATGCCCAAGAGAATGAGGAGTCGTTTTGGCTATTTATACCTTGCCTGAGCTGCAGTACGATTATGCGNTCTCGGTGACAGCACCCCCCGGATCATGAAAGAACAGGGGGAGTGAATCATGCCGAGACCGACAGGCCAGCAACCCCAATTCTTCCTCAATGAGTCCGTTTAAGGGGCTAGTTAAAAGGTAACGGGGGGAGTGGAACAGCGAGACAATCATGACGATGCCCATGCTGATCACCGAACCCACCAATGGGATCGTCGTGATGGGCGGCGCCAGGACCGTGAGCACCGCTACCAACTGCACTTGAAGCACTGTGAGCAGGATGAAGGTGGGTGTCGCATTCATCGCGGCCAGTATCGCCATGCCGCTGAGATGGATGCCCACGGAAGCGGTGATTTCCTTCGCCGATTTCGCGTACCTTTCCCCGCTTCGACGCGGTGACAAATTTGTTGGACCCGTTCTTGACCCGTTCCGGGCTGACGACAAAGTACAGCGTCAAGATGGAAACGAAGAGCACGCCGAAAATACCGTTGGCCACAGCGAATCCTGCCTTCAGCGTATCGTTGCCCACAAACAGCCACAGCGTGCTCCAGCCATTGGATGCCCCGAAGCAGCGCCCCGCCCAAGGGGTCGTCGAGATCCATGAACCAGCCCTGGGTTTCCACACCTTGGAGCCTGACGGGCAGCGACACCAGCAGTCGGCTGGCTTCGTTGACCAGCAAGGGTATGGTGAGGCTGAGGAGAAGTACGGCAAAAGCACAATGACTGCGGCAACGCAAGGCTCGTCGGACCCGCCCCATGCCGAGCCTTTCGAGTCTTCGGACCACGCCACGGGGGTCGAGTCCCAGTGCCACGAAGAAGGCGACGAAGACCAAGGTGCGCGCATACCCCAGCGACAGGACGGCGGCACCCAACGCCAGGGCGGTCAAGACTCCCAGGGTGACAATGAACCACGACCTCACAGTGGATTTCATGGCGCGGGGGCTCCTTCTGTGCCGGTTGCGGGTGCATCTCGTGGCAGCCGGTTCGCGGTCATAGATCGTGCTGACCGTAGGCTTGAGATGATCATCCCGTCTTGGGGCCATTGGCGCGCACCTCTGGCAAAGGGGGCATGATGGAAACATGGATACTGGTGACGCCGCTTCGCAGGACCTCAGCGTGGGGCAGGTGGCGACCCGGTCGGGCGTCGCTGTCTCGGCATTGCACTATTACGAGCGCGAGGGGCTGATCTCCTCCTGGCGCACCACCGGCAACCAGCGGAGGTTCGACCGCAGTGTGCTGAGGCGTGTGGCGGTGATTCGGGCTGCACAGCGGGCAGGAATCCCGCTGAACTCGATCGCCGAACTCTTTGCCGGGCTGCCCGCAGACGAAACGCCGCGCAAGGAGGAATGGCAGGCGGTCTCGGCATTATGGCGCGATGACTTGCAGGAACGGATCCACCAGCTGCAATCGTTGCGTGATGGTCTGGGCGGGTGCATTGGATGCGGTTGCCTGTCGTTGGCCGAATGCGGATTCGTGAACCCCAACGACCAGTTGGCCGATGGCAAGGGCGGGGCCAGGCTGCTGCGGGAAGAGGCGTAACTTGACCTCAACCTAGGTTGAGGTTCTAGCCTTGGGGTCAAGAGGCAACTCGTGCAGCACCTCTGAGCGCCACCTGATGAGAGGAACCGTCACCCGCCGTGCAAACCCAAATTCCGGCTTCTGCCATTGCGGAGCAATTTCGCCTCGCCTTTGGCAACCATCCTGCCGGCGTAGCCGTTGTGACAGCGAGCGGATCCCGTGGGCCGGTCGGCATCACCGCTTCATCGCTCATCTCGGTTTCAGCGGATCCCGCCTACCTGGCTTTCAACATCGCGAGGCGTTCGGGCGCTGCCCAAGCGATCCTGGAATCGGAATCCATCCTTGTGCATCTGCTCACAGCAAGCAACGCCGACGTGGCTGCGCTGTTTGCCGGACCCACCGAGGAACGATTTGCGAAGCTCGCGGGCTGGGAAGAGATCCCCACGGGGGAACCACTAATCCACGGTGTCGGGGTGGCCATGCGCTGCTCCATCGAATCACGGGTCCCAGCCGGGTCCGCGACAGTTGTTGTTGCCTCTGTGCTCGATGTCATTGGCGGGGAATCCGTAGCCGCGCCGCTGGTCTACCACCGGCGCGGATACCACAGTATTGGTGAGCACTCACGCCTCATCGCATGATCGGGCCCGGGAACATCGCGAACTCGGAAACTAACACAACTAGAATTGAGGAGTCGTTTTGGCTATTTATACCTTGCCTGAGCTGCAGTACGATTATGCCGCGTTGGAGCCGAACATTTCGGCGAGGATCATGGAGTTGCACCACTCCAAGCACCATGCGACGTATGTTGCCGGTGCGAACACGGCTTTGGAGCAGTTGGCCGAGGCTCGTGAGAAGGGTGAGTTCGGGAACGTTTCGAAGTTGTCCAAGGATCTGGCGTTCCACTTGGGTGGCCACACGAATCACTCGATTTTCTGGAACAATCTTTCTCCTGAGGGTGGCGACAAGCCCGAGGGTGAGTTGGCTGCGGCGATTGATGATGCTTTCGGGTCTTTTGACGCGTTCCGGGGTCATTTC
>NZ_BAABLK010000012.1:0-69721 GCF_039544305.1 Paeniglutamicibacter antarcticus | reverse complement strand
CAATGTCAACCCATAACCCATCCCTCCAGCACACCAAGGTGCCCGGTCATGCGCCAGAGATTTCGCGTGCACTTCTCAAATGAGGCATGCGCCCCATTTCGCGCGCACTTTAGATGAGTCAACACGGACCCTTTTGTCTTCGGCCGTGCCAGTCTAGGCTGGAACGAGTTAGTGGCCACTAACCCAACAGGGTGAGGCCCGAACGGCCTCGCGGCCTCGGTCATCTGGTGGCAACAACACCGACGAAGGGAATCCCAGCATGCTCATCACGGACTCAGTCGCATTGGTCACCGGGGGAGCCTCGGGACTTGGCGCCGCAACCGCACGCATCCTCCATGACGCCGGCGCCCACGTGGTGCTCGTTGACCTCCCGTCCTCCACAGGCGATCAGGTGGCGGCAGCGATCGGTGAACGCGCGCGGTTCGTGGCAGGCGATGTCACCGATGAGGAACAAATCAAGGCGGCTATAGACGCGGCCAAGAAAATGGGCAGCCTGCGCATCGTGGTCAACTGCGCCGGGGTCGCCACTCCGGGGAAGGTGCTGGGACGCGAGGGTGTGCTGAAGCTGGAAACCTTTGAAAAGGTCATTGCCATCAACCTCACCGGAACCTTCAACGTGCTCCGCCTGGCTGCAGAGGCCATGGCGGAAACCGAACCGATCCTCGACCCGGGCACCGGAACTCCCGAACGCGGTGTCATCATCAACACCGCCTCCGTCGCGGCCTTCGACGGTCAGATCGGCCAACCGGCCTACGCCGCCTCCAAGGGAGCCGTGGCCGCCATGACGCTGCCGCTGGCACGAGAGCTGGCCCGCCACTACATCAGGGTTATGACCATCGCCCCGGGGATCTTCGAGACCCCGATGATGGCTTCGCTCTCCGCCGAGGCTCAGGCCTCGCTGGGCGCCCAGGTGCCGCACCCCTCGCGGCTGGGCAAGCCAAGCGAATATGCGGCCCTGGTCCAGCACATCCTTGCAAACCAAATGCTCAACGGGGAAACCATCCGCCTTGACGGTGCCATCCGCATGGGACCGAAGTAGCTTCCGCGGCAACATCCGCCATGTGCGTGAAGCCTCCGGCTACTGCGGTTGCAGCTCCCCGGCGCGCACCTGCACGTCGAGCCGGTTCCCTGGCACCGGGGCCGGACACACGGCATAGGGCGAGAACGCCATGGGAAAGTTCAGCGTGCGGTTGAAATCAATGGTGAGCGATCCCTCGGGATCCGGAGCCTGCACCGTGACGAAACGCCACCCCGCAGTCTGCACCCCGTTAGTCCCGTCGCGGAAGGCCACGCTCAGTGATCCGTCGGCGTTCTGGGATGCAGCCAGGGTCCGTGTGTTCCCGTCCAGCTCGAATTCGACCTCACCGACCAGCTCGGTGTGCAGCGTTGTGTCAGGCCGGAAGGTGTCGATCGGCACGACCTTCGGGACGGGAAAGGCCGTGTAGCGTCCCGGTACGACGAACGAGGGGTCGTAGTCGAAGACGGGCACGCCGAGGAAACCGGTCAGCCTCGGATGGGTGGCCTCGCGGGTTCGGATCATGTAGCGGCCCCCGCGCACGCCGAGCTCCACCAGGGTCTGGCCGTGCCGGACGAAATGCATCGATTCGCCCTCGTTCAGGGACTGGCTCAAGGTCCCGGATACCGGGTCGCCGTCGGGTGAGGTGAATCGGTCCGATGGCCCACAGGTGACTTTCGCGCCTTCGGCATTGGCGCTCCATTCGCCGGGCACCAGCTCCAGGCGACCGGGTTCGGCGTCCAGCCACTGGTAGCTGCTCAACGAGAGCCATCCGAACGGGACGGCGAGACCTTCGTCGCGCATGCGGCGCCACTGCGTGAATTCTGTTGCTGCACTCATAGCATCAGTCTGCCACTTTTGTCCGGCTCGGTGTCGCGGGGCCAGACAGGCAACGGGAGAGCTGCGCCATTCCGACACCCACTAGGCTTGTTTGCATGCCTTCGTATCGTGCGCAATTGAACATCCTGGGGCTTCGGCCGGGAAACGGCCCCGAAGCGGTAATGGACACCGCCGTGAATTCCTTGGCGGCCGGCCACCACGTTGACGCGAACCAACTCGATGTCATAGGCGGGGTCCCGCGCATCACCGTGCGGTACACGGTGGAAGACGAGGGAGGCCCGGATTCGCGCGCCATCGACTCGGCAGCGGCTATGCGCGCTGCCGTGGAGAACGTGGCAGTGACCGAGAAGTTGGTGGTCTTACGACGAACCGGGGGACGCTGGATCGTGCTGAGGCGCTAGCAAACGCACCGGGAACGGCCGGACCTAGGAAAAGTCGGTTGCCTTGCCGCGGGCTGCACGGTGCTCGGCATGGTGGATCTGGTATCGCCGGTTCTCGGTGGCCAGCAACACCACGAATGCCGCCATTCCGGCAAGGATAGCGATCCAAATGGAGTTGTTGGTGCCCACGGCGCGCGGTACCAACAGCCAGAACATGCCCCAGGCGAAACCGATCGCCAGGATGATGCGCCCGCGCTCAGTCATCGCCAAGGCGACCGATGCGTAGCCCACGACGGGCACCAAGACCGCGGCAACCCAGATATCGGCTCGCTCGGCGCCCCATGATTGAACCATGGCGCCGAACGTCGAGGCCAGCACGACAAAGCTGAAACCGGTCATGAGGCAGACGGGGGCGTCGGTGAGCAGGCGCTCGCGCCGGCTACGGGCCGTCTTGCGGTTCAGTGCCCGTACCGTGGCATACAACAAGAAGCAGCTCGCCCCGGCGAACACGCAGGCAGGCACGAGCCAGGAGTTCAATGCGCTGAGCATCCACAACGTGGAGGCCACGCAGGCAAGCGCGAAGGGAATCCCGACACCACGTTGGCGCACCGCCGAACGCTGCGAGGGAACCCACGAATAGGCCGCACCCAGCGCAGCCCACACAAAGATGACGGGCCAGAGAAGGTGCGCGGTGGGTGCGATGGAGAGCAACGAATAGTTCGAGCCCAGTGTTTCCACATTGCCCGAGGCCAAGGTGTCCAGATTGAGCATGGACACTACCGCCGCCATGAGGGCGGCGGCGCCGAGAATAATCCTGCGGCGCAGGTCAGCGGGCTCCTCCGCCGGGGCCGGGCCGAACTCCGGAACCGCATATGGTGCCACGTAAACCGGTTCGTAGGTTTCCTTCTGGTTCTCGAGTGCCGACTTGGCGCTGGCCACCAGGGCAGCCAGCTGTGCCGGATCCGTGCGCGGTTCCCGGGTGGGACGTGCCGAGACCACCGGTTCCGTGGCCGTGGGCTGTTCGGGGGCTTCACTTTTTTCCGGGGCCTCGGCGATCGCGCGGGCCCGTTCTGTTTCTGCGGACTTGGCGTGTGTGTGGGCGGCTTCAAGAACCTGGGCCTCCAGCCGGGCCTGATGGGCCAAGGCCCTGGCTTCGCGGTCCCCGGCCTCCCTGTGGGCTTCGACATGGGCGACCTCGATCAGGCGGCGCTGTTCCTTCAGCTCGGCGGTCTTGGCTCGTTCATTGCGTCTTTGCCGCCAGCTGGCCTTCATGCTGGACGGGGCGGCATAGATTTTGTCCCCCAGTTGTTCCAACTCCGGTTGGGGCAGGGAATCGAGCCAGTTGTTGATTCCGGAGAAGCCTCCGGCTACCGCATCCGGTTGGCCATCGGCAACGCTGTTGGCCGCGCTGGACTGGGAATCCGATAAATGGCGAAGAGGAGACACCTCCCGCCCATCGGAGGCGGGGGCATTGAACACCTCGTCCAGCGAACCGGGTGTTGGGCCCATGCGGCGCGGTGCGGGATTGGCGATGCGGTCCGAGACGTGGTCCCTGGCTTTATCCGGTTTGGAGGCAGCAGGCTTCGGGTCGGGCTCCACTGGCTTCGGGGCCGTCGGGTTCGGCCCGGACCCGATTGTTTTCGCGGGGGTATGGCCGGGGGAAGCTACAGGATTTGCCAAGCTCGGAGCGAGGATACCGGGGCTCTTCTCCGCGGCGGCATCGGTGGCCTTTGGCACATCACCCGTTGTTGCCTTTGCCGTCGGATCTTCCGGCGCCTCGGGGGCTGGATCCGTGGACTTTTTCGACGCGGCAGGGTTCCTGGTGTCGGGGTGGTTCATGGTCAGCTCCTTCATCGCCGCGCTGCCCGGGATGCACCTGCTTGCCGGGGTGCTTCCCAGCGTACCGAAGAACCTTGGTGCAATTTGTGCTTCCCACGCCCGGCGGCCGGCGTCCTGGTGGACGGATACTCAGGCAGGGGACTCTGAAAGCTCGAGTTCCGAGTCGTATCTCACTGGCCGGCCCGAGACTGGATCGATGAACGAAATGCTGCGGGCCAGCAGTTGAAGCGGGCGCGCATAGTCATCTGCGGCCAGATCCAGCAATGTGGGATAAAACGGGTCGTTAAGGATCCCGAGCCCCAAAGCGGCCAGGTGCACGCGCAACTGGTGGGTCTTGCCCGAGTGCGGACTAAGCCGGAACCTTGCCACCTGCATCCCGGCAAAGTACCCAGCCGAATGACCGGTGCCCAGCAGCTCGATGAGGGACTCGGCGTTGGGCTCTCCCTGCTCGATGAGCGAGCGCAGCTGGCCCTTGACCTTGCTCATCCGGTTGAGGTAAACCAACGGCTCGCTCCTGAGCCCCTCGATGCGTGAGTGGAGCCGTTCGGGACCGAGCAGGTGGTTTCCGGGCCCGGGCTGTCCGTCAATGGCGTTGCCGCTGCGCTCTTCGGCGCTTCCGCCCAGGCCATCGGTGCCCAGCACCTCGCCCGCAGGGCGGCCCACGGCAGGTTCCAGGGCGGAAACGGCCTCATAGGTCTTGGAGATCTCGCGGCGTTCGAACAGCGTCTGGTACGCGCCACGGGACTGTGGATTGGTGGAAAAGAGCAGGATCCCTGCGGTCGCCCGGTCCAACCGGTGCATCGGAATCAAGTCGGGATTGCCCACCCTGTTGCGCAGCCGCACCAACGCGGATTCCTGGATGAAGCGCCCGCCGGGGGTGGTGGGCAGGAAATGGGGCTTGTCGATGACCAGCAGGTTCTCATCGTGGTGCAGGATCGACTCGGTGAAGGGGATCGGTTCCTCGGCCGGCAGGTTCCTGTAGTACCAGATGAACTCGTGGGACCCCAAGGGCGTCTGTTCATCCACTGCGACCCCGTCGATGCCTACCACTTCGCCGTTTTGGAAGCGGCGAGCGATGCCTTGGGCATCGACGTGCCCAAAGCGGTGCAGCATGTACTCGCAGATTGTTGCCCATTGGCCGTTGGCGGGCACGCGCAGACGGGTTGCATTGACGCCGTTGCGCACGGGCAGGGGGGAGGTCATGGCCATGCACACCAGTCTTTCACGCGTGCATGGCACCAATGTCCCCGGTTCCGCTATGTCCCTAGCGGACCCCTCCGGCGGTGGGGATGTAGGAGCCTTGGCAGGATCCGCAGAAATACACGTCGCGCTCGGCAGCCCGCACGGAATCAGCCAACGATTCGATTTGCAGGGCCTCTCCGCAGCGCAGGCAGTCCTTGCCGGCGCGCCCATAAACCCAATACGGGTTGATTCCGTCCGCCCCGGTGGTCACCCGCCGGGCCCTGTCCTTGTTGGCGTTGAGCAGCCTGTGGGCAAGATCGACCACACGACCCACATCTTCGATCTCACCCACAGGGGTCCGCGGATGGATGCGCGAGATGAAGAGCAACTCGGACCTGTACACATTGCCCAACCCGGCGATCACCCGTTGGTCGAGCAAGGCCAGCCCGATGGGGCGCTCGGGTGCCGATTGAAGCCGGCGCACCGCTTCCGCCGGGTCCCAGGAATGGCCCAAGGGGTCCGGGCCCAGATGGCCGATGACCTCGACCTCGTCGGTGGTGCGAAGCACCTGCAGGAAACCGAGCTCGAAGCCCACGGCGGTGAACGCAGGGTTGCCCAGCACGGCGCGGGCCTTGAAGGCCGGGGACCGCCAGCGCTCGCCGGTGGCGTAGACGTCCCAGCGGCCTTCCATCAACAGGTGAGAGTGGATGCTCAGCGGTGGGGCGGAGACCCTGGCCGGGGGACGGGCGCGGATCAGCAAGTGCTTACCGCGGGACACCACGGACTCAACCATCCAGTCCACCAACGACAATGTCGCATGGGCCGGGACCCGGAAATCACTCACGCTCAGTGCACGGCCAGCCAGGGCCGCCTCCAGACGACGGGCCGCACGAAATACTGTGTCCCCTTCGGGCATCGCCAAAACCACCTATCTTCATAGACGGGTGCACCTGCCCTCAAGTATCAGGTGACCCTGATCACCCAGCTTAGCCGGTGTGGACGATCCACGGGTGGAATCGGCGTCAAATGCTAGCTTCTAAATCGAAGCCCACTAGGGGTCGAATAGAATCCTGCGCGATGAAGTGCCGCTCCCATGGGCGTCTCGTTGATGGGGTTCCCGTTGATCTTCTCAATGCCGAGCTTGGCGATGGAGGCCCGGCGGAGCACCGAAACCAGTTCGAGGGCGATCGCATCAAGCAAGGCAGGCTCGGACGCGGCAAGCCCCGGATCCCCGGCCGGGGACAGCGTGCCGAAACCCAGCACCGTCTTTCCTCCGCGTTCGACGTACAACGCCAGCGCCCCGTCCAACAGCACCACAAGGGCACCTGCCTTTCTCCCGGGGCGGTGCCCTCCGGCTGCTTCCGGCCAGGCAAGTGCCGCACCATAGGGGTTGGCCGGGTCGGTGGCGGCCAGCGCCAAGGCCACCGGAAGCTGGCCGTGGCCCGGTTCGCGGGCCAGGGCCCGCAACCTGTCGATGGTCGCGGAGGTGGAGAACTGGGCGGCGCCGAGGCGCTCCACGAAATAGCCGCGACGGGTGTGTCCGGCTTCCTCGAGCCGCCCAAGCACCCGGTACAGCTGGCCGAAGCCCCCGGGCACGGATTCCGCGGCAACGGAGCCGCGCGTCAGGACCCCATAGCGTTCCAAGAGGATCTCCGCGGAGGCGTGTGCACGGATGGTGGGATCGGAAAGAACGGCAGGCAAGGCGGACCAGCGCCCGGAGGCGCTCTCGGGCACAGAGCGCCTCCCGGAGATTTCGATGGACGGGTCCTCGCCCCCGGCACGCAGCATTGCCATGCGTCCGCGTCTCGCGGTGCGGGCCCGGGGCGCCTTGGCCGGTGCCCGGTGCGCGGTCTTACCGCCGGAGAGCAACTGGCGGATGGGGCCCAAGGTGTCCGGGGATGCTGCCCCGGACCAGAACAACTCCCACAGGGCCTCGCGCACCATCGATGTGGAGGGCTCGGAGTCGGACCCCGGGGCCCTGGCGACAAGCTGCGCCAGCTGCGGAATGAAGTAGGCACCCGAGGAACCCAGCAGTTCCAGCAGCCGCGCGGCCAGCTCGGGGCGCTGGGCCCCGTCGGGAAGCGGAAGGCTCAACGGCGCATCCTCGGCGGTGTGCAGGGAGATCCACCCGTCGGTCCCGGCCAGCGCCCCGGCACCGGCGACCAGCACCTCCCCGGCACTCATCAACTCATCGAGCATCCACGGTTGGTAGTCCCGTACCCGGGCCGGCAGAACATGGGACTCCAAGGCTGATGCCGGGACGGGCACGCCGGCCAGCTGCTCCACCACGGCGAGCACCCCGTCGATCCCACGCAGCCCTGCCCCGATGCCTTGCCACGAAGGCAGGAACCTCGCGAAGGTGTCCTGGTCCACGGGCTCGACCTCCGAGCGCAGCGCGGCCAGCGAACGCGACCGAATCATCCTCAACACCGATGCATCGCAGTATTCGGTGGAGCCGGCCGCCGGAGCTGGATCGAGCATTTCGACGGGCCGGAACGCCCCGACCATGACCCTGGAATCGGCAACCAAGCGCCCCAAAACCGAGGTAACAACCGCCACACCCAGGCCCAGGGCAGTGGCCATGTCGGCGGCGGTGAACGGTCCATGGGTTCGGGCGAAACGGGATACCAGGTCGCCAACAGGGTCGGCAACGGGTTCGATGAATGCCAAAGGGACCCCGTGCGGCAGCGGGACGCCCAGGGCGTCGCGCAGGCGCGGTGCGTCCTCGATCGCGGCGAACACGTCCCGTCCGCCCAAGCGCACCGCCAGGGCGCGGTTGGCCCTGAGGAGCGCCTGCAGGTGGGCATCGGCTGCCAACGCCGGATCGGCTTCGGGCTCATCCTCCAGCCGGGCGGCCACCTCCGCCACAGTGAGGGGCCCGAGCAGGCGCAGCAGGTCCGCGGTGCCTTCCACACCGGTAAGCCTGCGGTTCTTCGCGGTGCGCTGGAGTTCGTCCTGGGTCCGGGCAATTACCTTGGCGTCGAGCAGCTCGCGCAGCTCCGTGCGGCCCAGCAGCTCGTTGAGCAGTGCCGGGTCAAGGCTCAGAGCCGCTGCGCGGCGTTCGGCCAACGGCGAATCGCCCTCGTAGAGGAACTGGGCGACGTACCCAAAAAGCAGCGACTGGGCGAACGGCGACGGGGTCTTGGTCTGGACCTCCGCGATTGTGACGGCGCGCGAATCGATGCGCCCGAGCAGGTTCTTGAGTGCCGGAAGGTCATAGACGTCGTTCAGGCACTCACGCACGGTCTCCAGGATGATCGGGAAGTCCGGGTACTTCCGTGCCACATCGAGCAGCTGGGCACTGCGCTGACGTTGCTGCCACAGCGGGGACCGCTTGCCGGGATTGGTGCGCGGCAGCAGCAGCGCACGGGACGCGCATTCGCGGAAACGGGAGGCGAAGAGCGCGGAGTTGCCCACCTGCGCGGTGACCACGTCCTGGACCTCGTCGGGGTCGAAGAAGAAGAGCTCGGCCCCCGGGGGCTCATCGTCCATCGCCGGGACACGCAGCACGATCCCGTCGTCCGCGGCCATGGCGGAGCCGTCCAGGCCGTAGCGTTCATGCAGCCGTGCCCCGACGGCCAGCGCCCAGGGCGAGTGTATGGGAAGCCCGAAGGGCGAGTGCAGGATGACCCGCCAATCGCCGAGTTCGTCCACGAAGCGCTCGACAACCAGCGTCTTGTCGCTGGGGACCACCGTGGTGGCTTCGGCCTGCGCACCCACGTAGTTCAGCAGGTTTCCCGCGGCAAAGTCGTCGAGCCCGATCGAGGTGAGCTTCTCCAGCGAATGCGCAGCAGGCAGAATCGCCAGTTCGGAGGTGAAGACGCCCAGGGCCTCCCCGAGTTCCACCGGCCTGCCCTGGGCGTCGCCCTTCCAGAAGGGCAGCTTGCCCGGCTGGCCGAAGGCGGGGGAAACCAGCACCCTGTCATGGGTGATCTCCTCGATGCGCCAGCTGGTGGCCCCCAGGGCGAATACATCGGTGACGCGGGATTCGTAGACCATCTCCTCGTCGAGTTCGCCCACCCGCCGTCCGCCCTTGGCGCCGTCCTTGCCGCCCGTTGCCTCGGAGCCGATGAGGTACACCCCGAAGAGCCCGCGGTCGGGGATTGTTCCGCCGCTGACCACGGCCAGGCGCTGGGCTCCGGGCCGGCCGGTGAGCGTGCCGGCATCCCGGTCCCAGATGATGCGAGGACGCAGCTGGGCGAATTCATCCGAAGGGTATTTGCCCGCCAGCATTTCCAGGGTTGCGGTGTAAGCGGCACGCGGAAGTGCCGCGTAGGGAGCCGATCGCCGCACGATGTCGAACCAGCCCTCGACATCCAGGTCCTCCAAGGCGCAGGCGGCAAGGGTCTGTTGGGCCAGCACGTCCAGGGGGTTCGCCGGGATATGAAGCTTCTCGATCTTGCCTTCACGCATCCGCGAGACGGTCAGGGCGGTGGAAAGCAAGTCGGAGCGGTGCTTGGGAAAGAAAGCGCCAACGGAGGTCTCGCCGACCTGGTGGCCGGCACGTCCCACGCGTTGCAGGCCCGAGGCCACCGAGGGCGGGGACTCGACCTGGATCACCAGGTCCACTAACCCCATGTCGATACCCAGTTCCAGGGAGCTGGTCGCGACCACGGCGCGCAGCACACCGGTCTTCAGCCCGTCCTCGATATCCGCCCGGGTGTCCTTGGACACCGAGCCATGGTGCGCTCTCGCCAGCGGCGCCACGGCACCTTCCTCGCCGATGGGCATGGACGTGGAGGTGAGACCGGCCTGGGCCATCACTCCAGCAGGCAAGCCGGTGCCTGGTTGTGTCCGTGCCATCGGTGTCCCTGGCGTGGTCCTGGAGTCGGGCGCGGGGGACACGGAGGGTGCTTCGGCGTCGTGTGCGAGGAGACGGGATTCGTGGATTTCGTTCAGCCGCCCGGTCAGCCGCTCAGCCAAGCGGCGCGAATTCGCGAAGACGATGGTGGAGCGGTTCGCCTCGATCAAATCCACGATCTGCTCCTCGACGTGTGGCCAGATGCTGCCCTGCGGGGCCAGTCCTTCGCCCAGGTCGGGAACCCCGGGGGCGGCGGGCAGGTCGGTCATGTCTTGAACCGGTACCCGGACGCTGAGCTCCCAGGTCTTGGTGATGGGCGGGGCAATGATGGACACCGGGGCTTGGCCTCCCAGAAAACGTGCGACCTCCCCTCGGGGCTCCACAGTGGCGGAGAGCCCGATTCGCTGGGCCGGGGCGGCCAACAACGCATCGAGACGTTCAAGGGACAAAGCAAGGTGTGCGCCGCGCTTGGTGCCGGCCACCGCATGGACCTCGTCCAGGATCACGGTGTGCACCAAGGTGAGGGACTCGCGGGCCTTGGATGTGAGCATCAGGTAGAGCGACTCGGGAGTGGTGATGAGGATGTCCGGCGGGTGGGTCACCAGCTTGCGTCGTTCGTTGGCCGGGGTGTCTCCTGATCGCACACCGACGCTGACCTGTGGAACCGCGAGTCCCAGATGCGCAGCGATGGCCTTGATGCCCACCAGCGGGGCGCGCAGGTTGCGCTCCACGTCCACGCCAAGGGCCTTCAACGGGGAAATGTAGAGCACCTTGGTCCCGGCGGGCCTCGGGCCTGTTGACTTGGCGGGTTTGCCGCCCGGTGCGGGGGACAACGAAGATTCCAGGCCCGGGAGCGCTGGGTCCAGGATCTGCGTCGCGGTGCGGGCAAAGGTATCCAAGGCCCAGAGGAAGGCCGAGAGGGTCTTGCCGGAGCCGGTCGGTGCAATGACCAAGGCGTGCTTGCCGGTGGAGATGGCGTCCCATGCGCCGATCTGGGCCGGCGTCGGCGCGGCGAAGGCTCCCTCGAACCAGGCCCGCGTCGCGGGGGTGAACCGCTCAAGGACGTGGGCTGCATCAATAGTCGTTGCCATCGACCCCAGCCTAAACGCTGGATGGGTCAATTAGGTCGTCGTTTCACCGAGGGCAGGGGCGGCTATACGTGGTGGTACTTGCCGCCGGCGGTGATTTCCTGGGCCCGGTAGAGCTGCTCGGTAAGGATCAGGCGGACCAGCTGGTGCGGGAAGACCAGTTTTGACAGGCTCCAGGTGAAATCGGCACGGGCGTGGACGGACGCCTCGATGCCGTATGCACCGCCGATCACCACGGTGATGTTCCGCGAGGCGTCCAGGGGACGCTGCAGCGTCTTGGCCAGTGCGGGGGAATCGATGTTCTTCCCGCGCTCGTCAAGCAGGAGGAGGAAGTCCTTGGCGTCGACCTTGGCCAGGATCCGCGCGGATTCTTCGGTGCGTGCCAGATCCCCTTCGCGTGCCGAATGCGGAAGCAGCTGCCACTTGATGTCGAAGGGCTTCTTCATCCGCTTTTCATAACGTTCGATTCCCTCGCTCACCCAGGATTCGTGTTTCTTGCCCACGGCCAGCACGCGAATTGTCATGCCTCCATCTTCGCGCATGCTTCGGCGCCAACGTCACCGCACAACGGCAAGCCCGATCCGGCCTTGAGCGAATCAGTGGCTCCGGGCGATAAGCTTTGCTCCATGACTTCACCGCGCCGACCCGGCAAGAGCGGGCCCCGCACCGGTTCGATCCTCACTTTTTCACTGGCACTTTTATTGGGTCTGTTGGCCGTGGCACGCCGCCTCTGGGTTTCGGTTCGTGTCGGAGGGATGCCCGATGCCTTCGACATCCCGCTGCTGGAATGGATGGAAGCGCACCGCAGTGCAGCAGCAACGTACATTGCGTGGTTTTTCACCGTCGCCGGGGACACGACCGCCATGACCATCCTTGCCCTGTGTTTCATCGGACTGTTCTCATGGCGTACCCGAAGTCCGTGGCCCGGAGCGCTCATAGCAGTCACGGCCGCCGGTTCGGTGGCGCTGACGGTGGTCTTGAAAAGCACGCTGGGCAGGGCCCGGCCGCCGATTGACGACGCGCTTGGCACGGTTCCGGCCTCCTATTCGTTCCCAAGCGGTCACACACTTAATTCCGTGGCCATCCTGGGCATCGTCGGGTATATCGCGTTCCTTCTGTTGCGCAGCGTGCTCTGGCGCATCCTGGTGCTGTTTACCCTCGGGTCCTTCGTCCTTTCGGTGGGCTGGAGCCGCTTATACCTGGGGCACCACTGGCTCAGCGACGTACTGGGCGGGTTGTTGATCGGCGGAAGCTGGGTGGTGGTGGTGATCCTGCTGCACCACTTTGTGCTGCTGCGCAACCGGCGCAGGTTCAGCTGGCTTCGACTCTAGGGACGCCGGTTTTCCCTCGATTCGAGAAGACTTGGCGCGTAGGCTCAACTACATGAAAGTGATCGTTCTCGGCGGCAACGGAAACCTGGGCAGACGCGTCGTAGGCGTGCTGCGGGAAGCAGGCCACGAGGTGGTGGCGGCCAGCAAGACCACGGGGGTTGACGCGTACACGGGGCTCGGCTTGGCGCCGGTGCTGGAAGGCGCTGACGCGGTGGTCGACTGCCTGAACCTAGCCAGCCCCAACGCCGGTGCCTGCATTGATTTTTACGACACCACCGCACGGAACATCATCCGCGCCGCGGAGCAGGAACGTGTCAAGCACTTGGTCTGCGTCTCGATCATCAATGCCCGGAAACCGAAGATCAACAGGTTCATGGGCTACTACCGCGGCAAGGCTGCCCAAGAAGCCCGATACCAAAACGCGAGGGTGCCCTCCACGATCGTGTGCTCCACCCAATGGTTCGAGCTCGCCGAGACCATGCTGGGGCAAATGGGGTTTGGGCCTCTGTCGGTGGTTCCACGCATGAAAACCCAGCCGGTCGCCGCCGACGCGGTGGCTAGGCTGGTGGCCTCCACCGTCGAATCGGGAAAGAACGCACCGGCGGGAGTAGAGCTGGCCGGTCCCGAAGAACGAGACATGGCACAGCTCGCGCGCCTGGTCTCCAAGGACAACGCCGCTGCCGGCAACGCAGGACCGCGGGCCAGGGTTCTCGGGCTGCCGGTGCCGGGAGTGCTGGCCTTCAACGGCGGACTGATTCCTCTGGCCTCGGTGGTCCGGGATGCGATGACCTTCGAGCAATGGCTGGCCAACGGCCGGCGGGCCTGACGGGGCCTCGGTCAACGACTGAAGGGTTTGGATTCCCTAAGGAATCCAAACCCTTCATACTGGCGGTGACGGTGGGATTTGAACCCACGGTACGTTTCCGTACACAACATTTCGAGTGTTGCACCTTCGGCCGCTCGGACACGTCACCAGACCAGAACACTCTACCGGGAAATAGCCCCACAACAAAAACGGGGGATCCGGTGCCCCTGAGGGTGTGGTTCATTGCGTTCTAGGTGTGGCGGCGGGCGCGGAAGAAATCGGTGAGCAGTGCCGCGCATTCAGCTTCCTTGACCCCGGGGTAGACCTCGACCCAGTGGTTGAGCCGGGGTTCGCGCAGGATGTCGAACACCGAACCGACGGCACCAGCCTTCCCATCCCAGGCACCGAAGACGACCCGGGGGATCCGCGCGAGAACGATCGCCCCGGCGCACATGGCGCACGGTTCCAGGGTGACCACCAGCGTGCAGTCCTCCAGGCGCCAACTGTCTCCGCGTTCGGCGTCGCGCAGTGCACGGGCAGCACCACGGATCGCTACGAGCTCCGCGTGGGCGGTGGGATCGCCGTGGGCCTCGCGCTCGTTGCGGCCGGTGGCAAGCACCTTCGAATCGGGGCCGATGACCACCGCACCAATGGGGACGTCCCCTGTGGCAAGGGCGGCCCGGGCCTCGGCAAGAGCGATGTCCATGAGCGGGAGATGAGAAGAATCAATCATTGTGCACCCCATGCTAGTTTGCCCACCCCGGCCCGGAGACGGCTGCAATGGTGGGAATCACCCGGAGAGAGTCGGCGAAAGCCGGGAACAGAAGGCATTCGGCTGGTAGATTTTGGTGCATGCGCGTACAGGTAATCGACCACCCGTTGGTGGCCCATAAGGTATCGGTCCTCCGGGACAAGAGCACTCCGTCGCCGGTTTTCCGGCAGTTGACCGACGAGTTGGTGACCCTGCTGGCCTATGAGGCCACGCGTGAGGTCAAAACCGTCGAGATCCAGGTGGAGACGCCGGTGGCGATGACCAAGGGAATCGCGTTTGCCAAGCCGACCCCGCTGGTGGTTCCGATCCTCCGGGCCGGCCTGGGCATGCTCGAGGGAATGACCCGGCTGGTCCCCACCGCGGAGGTGGGATTCCTGGGCATGGCACGCAACGAGGAAACCCTCGACATCATCACCTACGCCGAACGCTTGCCCTCGGACCTGACCGGACGCCAGGTCTTCGTGCTCGATCCGATGCTCGCCACCGGCGGCACATTGATCGAATCGATCAAGTTCCTCTTTGACCGTGGAGCAGCCGATGTCACCTGCATCTGCCTCATTGCCGCACCGGAGGGCCTGGCCCGTTTGGAGCAGAGCTACGGCGGGAACGACAAGGTGCACCTGATCCTGGGAGCCCTTGACGAGAAGCTCGATGAGAACGCCTACATCGTTCCCGGACTCGGAGATGCCGGGGACCGCCTCTACGGGGTGGCCCACTAGGCAACCGGGGAAACCCTCACCATTGAGCGGCGTCCAGCAGGCATTCGGAATCCTTCCCGAAGCCTGGTAGGCGCCGCTTCCTTGTGCGCTCTCGTGGGGGCCTCAGCCGTTCGTTGGCCTCGGTCCGGATGCGGGCTTGGCTGCAGCGGGCAGCGGCAGGCGCACCTCGAAGACGGTGTTCCCCGGGGCGGAAGAAACCTCGATGCTGCCCCCGTGCGATTCGACGATGGCCTTGGCGATCGGCAGCCCCAGCCCGGTGGTCCCATCGGCGCCCGATCGGGCGGCATCGGCACGGGTGAAGCGCTTGAACACCTGGGGCAGGAAATCCGCGGCGATGCCTTCGCCGTTGTCGGCCACGCGCAGCATCGCCTTGCTGGCGGTGGCATCGCGCTCAACGCTGACGGTGACGGTGCTTCCCGCCGAGGTATGCTTTCGGGCATTTGCCAACAGGTTGGTGATGACCCGGCGAAGGGCGGCGGCATCACCGGATACGACCAGCCCGTCATCGGGGACCGTCGGGATCCAATGGTGGGACGAGGCCGTGATGGCGAAGTCCTCGGTGATCTCCGCTGCCAGCTTTCCCAGGTCGACCGGAACCTTCTTGATTTGGTGTTTCTCATCCAGCCGCGCCAGCAGCAGCAGGTTTTCCACCAGGGAGCTCATCCGGGTGCTCTGTTCGAGCACGCGGTTCAGCGAACGCTGCCCGTCGTCGGAGAAATGCTCCGTGGCGCTGATCAGTTCCGTGTAACCGCGGATGGCCGAGAGCGGGGTGCGCAGCTCATGGGACGCATCGGCCACGAACTGGCGCATTTGCGCCTCGGAGGCCTCGCGTACGGCGAAGGCGGTGCCGACATTGTCCAGCAACGCATTCAACGCTCGCCCCACTTCCCCTGATTCGGTGCCCGGAACCGAGTCTTCGGGAGTTACGCGCGCCTCCAGCGCTGCGGTGCCCGACTCAAGTTCGGCGGTGGCCACTGAGGATGCCACAGCGGAGACGCGCTGCAAAGGAGCCAAGGACCGGCGAATGATCAGCGATCCGATCAGCCCGATGCCGATCAGCCCGGCCAGCGAGATGGTCAGGGTCAGGACTCCCAGCGCTGCCAGGGTCCGTTCGTTGGGTTCCAGCGGCAACCCCGTGACCAGGGTTCCATGGGACCCGGGGTCCTTCTGGGCAGAGAGCAGGTAGTCCCCGATGCTCAGGTGCTTGATGACCGGGGGAGCATCCAGGGACAACGAGGACAGCGGCAACACATCGGCTTCGGTGATCTCCTTGCGCTCGCCGGTCTTGGGGTCGAGCACCGCCCCGAAAATCAGGAAGCCGGGGACGATCCTGGCGTTGAGCGTGCCCGAGGCCTGGCCGGGGGCAAAAAGCGGGCCGGATGAGGCGTCGGGGCCGTTTTGTGCCGAATAGGTTGCCGCGCGTTCCGAGGCGAATCTCAACTGCTCGTGTAGCTGGGTGGCCAGGGACTGGCGCATGCCGGTGTTTAGCAGCAGCCCGATGAGCGTGCAGATCAGTGCCAAGGAGCCGATGAGCGCCAGCAGCAGCTTGCGCTGCAGGGTGAGCCTGCCGATCCATTGGCCCAGGCGCAGGTGAAAGGGAACCTGCAACGGCTTTGCCGGTGGGCCAGGACTCGGTTCCACTTCGCCGTTCTCCGGCACAAGGGGTGCTCGTTGGCTCATGAGGCGGGCTTGAGCATGTATCCGGCTCCTCGCACCGTGTGGATCATCGCTGGCCCGTCAGCTTCGATCTTTTTGCGCAGGTAGGAAATGTAGAGTTCGACAATATTGGCCTGTCCACCGAAATCGTAGTGCCAGACGTTGTCCAGGATCTGGGATTTGGAGACAACCCGACGGGCATTGACCATCAGGTAGGAGAGCAGGTCGAACTCGGTGGCGGTGAGATTGATGGGCTCGCCGGCCCGGGTGACGTCGTGGGAGTCGCTGTTCAGGACCAGGTCGCCCACCACCAGTTCCGCGCCGTCCGCGGCGGTGGCCCCGGACCGTTCCACAAGCTTGTGCAGGCGTAGCAGGACTTCCTCGAGGCTGAATGGCTTGGCGACATAGTCGTCGGCGCCGATGCCGAGTCCTTCGATACGGTCCTCCACTGCGTCCTTGGCGGTCAGGAACAGCACCGGGACCTCGGGAAGGAAGGTGCGTACCTTGCGCAGCACCTCCGGGCCCTCGAAACCGGGCAGCATCCAGTCGAGCACCAGAACATCCGGTGCGGATTTGCGGCAGGCTTCGACCGCGGAGGGGCCGTCGTAGGCGACCGTTGCCTCCCACCCCAACATGCGGGTGCCCATGGAAACGAGCTCGGCGAGCGAGGGTTCGTCGTCGACAACAAGCACCCGGATGGCTGTTCCGTCCGGGTGGGTCAGGCGGGGCAACTGCGTGGGAGAAAAGCGTGGGCTGGGCATGTTCTTAACTTTCCCTCCTGGGTGTAGGCCGGTCCTGTGGCACGGCTGTGTGCAGGCTGTGAGACCCGCTGGTTCAAGCCTAGGGCCTGAGAGCAATAGGGGGAGGAGCGCGGTGGGCCAACGCAGGGTGGGGTCGTTGCTTGGATCCGGATGCGGGTGTAAGTCCCGCGGCTTGAGCACCGATGGCATTGGGTATTGATCACATTGTCACTTCTTGAAGAGATGACTACGCATACCGCATTGCGTGGAATCGGTACAGCGTACATCTGTGCAATGTGATGCTAATCACGTTAAGCGTCTGCTGTGTCACATCGTGGACTGCATCGAGGTTTGTTACTTGCGGGTTCCTAATATTACGAGGAAACTAGAGATTGTGAATAGCGCATCAGCAACACCCAAGGGCCTTTATCAAGGCATGGCGATGGACCATCGCCGGAGTTGTTGTCGAATGCCCAGCTGAGTGTCGGATCCTTCCAACGCTCAGTGACACTCGCATCGCACCCGCCCCTCGCACCGGCGATCAGGCGAGGCAATCAAGCATTCGCGCCATTCCGTGGCATTCACACGAGTTAGAGGTAAAGAAGCATGTCGGTAACGTCCGGATACGTCCATGTCTCAATCCGCAACGCCCAGTCACGCGCCGCTGCAGCGCAGCGCAACACTGCCCCAGGCGGCTACGCCCCGGCAGGCTATCGCCAGCTCCATGCGGTGTCTGCCACCCATGAGACTCGGCCGATGACGGCTCCGACCCCTGTTGTGACACCCAACGGAACCCCCGGCCCTCAGCCGGTTGCCGGTGACACCACGGCACGCGGGTTCGTGCTCTACGTAGGCCTCGACGAGTCGGTGGCCCAAGCCCAGGGAACCACGCTGGGCAAGCTGGCCACCCAGGTTCGCGCGTTTCTCGCAACGCTGTCCCCGGATGCGCAGACCCACGCGGCCGTCGCACTTGCCCCGTCCAGCGCCCAGGGCGAAAACATCGATGTCGTGCGCCAGGCGCTGGGGGATCCCACCGTCAACCGACGCCCACGGGTCGATGCCCGCCCAGCAGTTCCGCGCCCCTCGGGCGTGCTGATCGATTTGTCTCGCCGTGAAGTGCACCTTGACGGGGAGACGCTGAACCTTACGTTCAAGGAATTCGAACTGCTGAACTACCTGGTGGAGAACGGCACCCGCACAGTGGGGCGCGACGAGCTGCTCACCAACCTGTGGCGCAACGCCGAAGAGGTCCCGAACGAGCGCACCATCGACGTGCACATCCGTCGCCTGCGTTCCAAGCTGGGCCGACTGGCCAACACCGTGCGCACCGTGCGCGGACAGGGTTACCGTTTCTACGAGCACCCCGAGGTCGTCGTCTGGGCAGCCCCGGAATACACGATCTAGTCTGATTCCCTTCTTCCCTGTGGGCCCGGCATCCGTGGATGCCGGGCCCACAGGTGCTTAAGCCCAGGCGGGCCCTAAACTTGTGTGCATGAGTGAACACCACCTGAAGCGACTCGTATTGCTGCGCCACGCCAAGAGCGACTACCCGTTGGGTGTATCGGACCATGACCGGCCGCTGGGCGCCCGAGGAAACAGGGAAGCCCCTGCTGCGGGGGCATGGTTGCGCGAGAACCAAATGGTCCCCGACTACATAGTGCTCTCCGACGCCCAGCGCACCCGGGCCACCTGTGCCTGGGTCATCAGCGAACTGGGCGAAAAGGCACCGACGCCCTACCTGGATTCGCGGATCTATGGTGCCTCAATCACCGCGCTGTGCTCCATCATCAACGAAACCCCCGAGACCGTCACGACCCTGCTGGTCATCGGGCACCAGCCGGTGCTGCAGGAACTGGCCATGTCCCTGGCCTCGGTGGACTCCGACGAAGAGGCAGTCTACGAGCTGGCCATGGACTACCCGACGCTGGGACTGACGGTGTTGCAGACCGACAAGGACTGGGCCGAGATCGACGGCCGCGATATGCGCGTGACCAACTTCGAGGTTCCCCGCTGATCAGTTGCCGGGCAAGGACCGGCGGTTCAGCGCAGAGGTGCGGTGAAGGCCATGACCGCCTGCACGCAGCTTTCAACGCTGCGTTCGGGATGGAAGACCAGGCGGTCGCGTCCCAGGATCAGTGAGGCACCAAAAATCGCCGTGGCCAGCGTATCCAGGTCCACCGCCGGTTCGCTGGGTGTAGGGTCCCCAGCCGCGGCGATCCTGGCCAGCGAATGGCGCACCAAGGCAATCACCTCGTGGCGCATGGTGGCCAGCAGAGATGCCCATTCACTGTCCGTCTGCCACTGCTCGGAGATCCACAGCTGGGCAAACGAGGGGTACTCGGCGATGAACTCCAGCGCATCGACCACCATCAATCGCAGGCCGTTTTCCGGGTCGGGATCTTGGGTTCCCTTTTCGAAACGCTCGAGCAGGATCGCCATGCCGTAGTTCAGTAGTTCCCCGATCAGCTCGGACTTGGAACCGAAGTTGTAGTAGACCGTTCCCTTGGAGACCCCGGCAGCCTTGGCGATCTCGTCGACGCTGACCGCATGGTGGCCGCGCGAGCCGATGAGCTCCATGGAGGCCGCGAAGAGACGGTGTTTAGAGTCGGTCGCCCGTACCCGGGCACGTGGGGTGCTGGACTCGCTCATGCGCTCAGCTCCGGATGCAGTGTCTTCAGCGTCCAGGTCTTGTGCAGGCGTACGGCCACCGTGCTGGCGAGAAGTCCCAGGATCGTGTAGCCGATGAGGCCGGCAACGATGGGCCCGAGCACGCTGAGGTCGGCACCGTACATCAGGTGGCGCAAGCCGGTGACGACGTGTCCCATGGGGAGCCAGCGGTGTGCCACGTGCAGGACCTCCGGTGTGGTTTCCCAGGGGAAGGTACCGCCGGAGGAGACCAGCTGCAGCACCATGAGAACCAGCACGACCATCTTGCCGGGAGTGCCGGCCAAGGCACAGATGCCCTGGATCATGGCGGTGAACGCCATCGAAGCCAGCAGGAACAATCCCCATGTCAACCACGGGTGGGCAGTGCTTAGGCCAAGCCAGAACAGGACAACACCGTAGAGGATCGAGGCCTGGACGATGGAGATCCCCAGGAACGGCAGCCAGCCTCCGATGGCGATCTTCCAGTTCGCGGCGTTGGAGGCCAGCGCGCGCTTGGTGATGGGCCGCATGATCTGCACCAGCATGAAGGCGCCGATCCAGATGGCCAGGGTCATGAAGAACGGTGCCAGGCCCTCGCCGTACACGCTGGCCTTGGCCTGGTCGGTCCGGGTGATGTCGACGGGGTCGCCGATGACCGAGGAGATCTGGTCGCGGGTGGAGGCATTGGGGTTGGGGACTTCATCCGTTCCGTCGGCCAGCTTGGTGGAAAGCTCCCCGGCACCGTCCTGGAGCTCGGTGGCCCCCGAACCCAGGTCGCCGACGCCCGCGCCCAGGTCCTTCACCCCGGAGACCAAGGATCCTGTTCCGTCGTGAAGGGTGTTGGCTCCGGCCGAAAGGGTGCCCGCCCCGGAATTGAGCTTCTTTGCGCCGGCCAGGGCATCTTGCTCGCCAGAAGCCAGGGTGTTGGCGCCGCCGGCCAGCGTCTTGGCTCCGCCGTTGAGCTTGTTCGCTCCGGAGGCCGCAGAGGAGATGCCGTCTTTCAGCGCCGGCATGGCGCCGGCAAGCTGGCGGGTGCCGTCCGAGAGCGTCGAGAGGCCGCCGGAAAGTTCCTTGGCGCCGTCCGCCACCTGGGCCGAGCCGTCGGCGAGCGCGGAAATCTGCGACTGCGC
This sequence comes from Paeniglutamicibacter antarcticus, assembly GCF_039544305.1. Lineage (NCBI taxonomy): Bacteria > Bacillati > Actinomycetota > Actinomycetes > Micrococcales > Micrococcaceae > Paeniglutamicibacter > Paeniglutamicibacter antarcticus. The sequence goes on along the minus strand of NZ_BAABLK010000012.1, from coordinate 48,777 downwards.
GGTGGCCAGCTGCGCCTTGGTCTCCTTGACCTGTGAAGCGACACCGGAAGATGCGGCCGCGTCCTTGACGTCCTTGCGGATGGCGTCTGCTTCGGAATCGGTGAGGATCTTGGCCTTGACCAAGGCGTCAAGTCGGGAGTCCAAGGCATCCGCGGCGGAATCGATGCGCTTGTGGCCATCTTTTTCCAGTGCGGTGAGGGTTTCGGCAGCCTGGCTGACCTTGTCGTCCAGTGCCTTGTTGCCCGCCGCGACCTCAGCGGCGCCGGAGGAGAGCTTCTTGGAGGCATCGGCGGCCTTTTGCGCACCGCTGTCGAGCTGCTTGGTCTTTGCCGGCAGGGCGGCGGTCTTGGACTTGAGCTCGTCCAGCCCGGCGCTGAGGTCCTTGGCACCCCCGGCCAGCGTGCCCGCACCGCCGGCGAGCTTGTCGGCGCCGGCGGCCAGCTTCTTCTGGCCATCCACCAAGGTGCCGGTTCCCTCGTGCAGGGTTCCGGCACCGGCGCTGAGGTCGCCGGCTCCGGTGTTGAGCTTGGTGCTGCCGTCCTTGAGCGTGTTTACTCCGTCGCCCAGGGTGGTGACGCCGTCGGATAGCTTCACGGTTCCGGTATGCAATTCACCGGCGCCGTCGGCTGCCTTGGCCATGTTGGTATGGATCTGCGAGAACCCGGTCAGCAGTGCGTCGGCCGTCTGGGTGCCAACCTCCTTTGCCACGGTGTTGTGCACCTGGCCAGCGAGCTTGTCGGCGAAGGTGCCGACCATGTAGTTGTTGGCGTCGTTGGTGGTGATCTTCAGGATCGCCTGCTTGGCTTTCTCGAAATCGCCCGGGGAAGCGAGGTTCTTGGAGAAGTCCTTGGGGATGGTCATGGAGAACGCATAGTCTCCGCTGGCAACCCCGGCGCTGGCTTCGGCATCCGAGGTGAGAACGGACCAGCCGAACGTGCCGTCCTCGAGCAGTTCCTTGGTCACGTCGTCGCCGACCCGCAGTTCCGTGCCGTCCTTGGACGAGCCTTCGTCGAGGTTCACGATGGCTGCCTTGACGTTGTTCAGGTGGGCGTAGGGATCCCAGTTGGCGTAGAGGTACAGGGAGCCGTAGAGCAGTGGGACCATGCACAAGGCGATGATGGCCAGCCGTGGCAGGCGCCCGGAGGTCATGCGCTTGAGTTCGGAGAGGGCGAGGCGCAACGTGGTCATGAAAGTTCCTTCGGTGCGTTAAGAGGCGTGGCGGGTTCCGCCGGCCCGGTGGCGGGCGTCGGTTCGATGCTGCGCTCCTGGAGTCTTGAGTCGGGTGCGGGTTCCCCTGCTGCCTCCGGCGTTGCCTCGGGTGCCTCTGCCGTTGTCTCGAGGTCGATTGCCGGGGGAAGGGCTGCGGCCACGGCAAGCTTCTGCTGCACCTGGCCCGCGTAGGCGGTGGGACCGGTCCAGTTCTCCGGGATGCGTTGGACCACGGCCACCACGGCCGGGGCGCGGCGTCCGGTGGCCACTGAGTCCAGGTACCAGAACCATTGGTCCTCGGGGATGCCGTGGCGGTCGGGGGAGTCGAAGACCAGTAGCTCGATGCCGCGGTCCTCAAGAGCCAGGTGGGTAAGCAACGTGAGACGCTGGATCGGTTCGATGGCGTCGAGCCATTCATTGGCCAGGTCGTCCATGCGGTGCTTTTTCATCCAGGCGTCGATGCCGCTGCGTCGCCAGATCGGCCCCGGCTGCAGTGCAAGGTCCTCTGCCACCAGGTCGCGGACCTTCAGGTGCGCCTCGGGTTCGTTGATTTCCGGGGAGTCGACCAGTGCGCTGATCAGCCTCACCGAACGGGTCGCGGGGATTCCCGACCAGCTCACCGTGCCCCTGCCCGGGACCATGCGCGCGCTGAGCGCCAGGGACAGCGCAGTGCGGGTGGGTTGGGGTTCGGCCTGGACCAGCAGGAGTTCGCCGCGCGCGACGGCGAGGCTTGTTGGTTCCAACAGAGGCAGGTGGCGTCCGGCAATAGCCAGGTTATCGGCGATGAGCACACATTGATTCTAAATCATACTGACCAGTCAGTGCAAATAGTGCGATCATCGGATCGGACACGTGAATGACTCCGGCTAGGGATACATAACAACACGATCGGACATCATTTTGGCACCGAGGGGCATGGGTGCCGGTTGACGAGGCAGGATTGATGCATGGACAAGAAGTTTTGGGTTGGCGGATACTCGCCGGACGGTGGCGGTGCGAGCCTGGGCATCCGAGCAGTGGAAATCAGCAACGGCGTCCTGCGGGACCTGGGGCTTGCCCACCATGCGGATTCGCCGTCGTGGATCGCCACCCACCCGAAGCTGCCGGTGATCTATGCGGCGCTTGAACCCCGGGGCGAGGTCGCCGCCTATGCCATCATCGACTACGACCGACTCGAGCTGTTGGGCAAGCCGGTGCCCGCCGGAGACCTGGTATGCCACCTGACCGTTGCGGGCAGCGCGGGCCCGCTTATCGCCAGCTGCTACGGCGACGGGCGGGTGTTGGCCTTCCCCGTCAACCCAGACGGATCCCTGGCCAAACCGGCCGTGGCCCCGGCCTCGAAGGATCCCTTTGCCGTTCCGGGGCATGACGCGCGCGCCTCGCGTTCACACCAGAGCACCGTGTTGCGATCGGGCCGGATCATCACCACCGATTTGGGCCATGACTCACTGCGGGTCTGGGACTTGGACGCAGGGGAGTTGCGGCTTCGCCAACAAATCGCCTTGCGCAAGGGGGACGGCCCTCGCCACCTTGTGGAACACCCCTCGGGTTTGATCTACGTGGTGACGGAGCACGGTGCCGAGGTCGTGGCCCTCCAAGCCGATTTGACAGGCATATACAGGGAAGTTTCACGCACTGGCCTTGGCGAAGCGATTTTTGCCGGCGAGCATTTCCCCGCGGAGATCTCCCTGGACCCGAACACCAACAGGCTCTACGTCGGGGTGCGTGGCGCCCGGGTCGTGGTGGTGCTCGGGTTGAACGCCGGGAGGCCTTTGGTCTTGGGCAGCGCCCCGTGCGAGGGAGAGTGGCCGCGACACCACTTACAGGTAGGAAGCTCCCTTTTGGTGGCCAACCAGCTTTCAAACACCATCCAGGTCCTAGGGATGGACCGCCAGGACGGGTTGCCCAGCAAACGCCTTGGATCCCTGGCCATTGACAGCCCAACCTGCATCGCAGCCCAGGTGGCCGGTCGATAAATGGGGGTCGAGGAATGCGCCGAACACGGGAACCGGATGAGCCAACTCGCGCGGCCCTGGTGGTGGGCGCTGGACTACCTCTATGCCGGATGGCGACAGGTGGTCTCGGTGCTCCGTCGCCGTCCCCCGGGGAACTACGAGGCTGGGGAGTCGTCGCGCCCGGCCGTCGTACTGCTTCCAGGGGTCTACGAAACCTGGTTGTTCCTGGAACCCGCGGCCCAGCGCCTCGTTGATGGCGGGTACCGCGTCTACACGGTTCCGGGACTGGGATTCAACAAACGCCCCGTTCCCGAATCCGCGCGGCTTGTGCGGCAGCGGCTGGAGGAACTGAGCCGGATTCACGGGGTCCGGGAATGCGTGTTGCTCGCACACAGCAAGGGCGGGCTGATCGGGAAGCACGCGATGCTCGATGGGTTGCTGCCCGTGAACAACGGTTCAACCGAGCCCTTGGTCCCCCGGATCCTGGGGATGGTGGCCGTGGGGACACCATTTGCAGGATCGGCCTATGCCAAGTTCCTGTTCTCCCGCACGCTGCGCCAGTTCTCTCCCCGGGATGCGGTGCTGCTGTCGCTTCAGGCCCAGCAGGAAGCGAATGACCGAATAATTTCCATCTTTGCGCAGTTCGACCCACACATACCCGGGGGCAGCGCGCTCGCCGGGGCCAAGAACCTCCGGCTCCCGCTATCTGGACACTTCCGTACGCTGCGCCAACCCCTGGTGCTGGCTGCCGTCGAGGAATCGGTGGCAGCACTGGAAACTGGGAATGGCCGGTCTTGAAACTGTGGCCCAAGCAGAAACGTCAAGAGCTACAATCTTTCGATTGCGGCTCTTGACCAATGTGTGCGCCCAAAGGGATTCGAACCCCTGACCTTCTGTTCCGTAGACAGACGCTCTATCCAGCTGAGCTATGGGCGCATATTCATTTTTTGTCCGACCTCGCGGCCCGACCTCGAATAACTATACATATGATTTGCCCTCCGGTCGATCCAAAAATACGTACCGTGCCCCATCTCACTCCAACGGAGTTCCGTTGCCGCGGGCCCCGGTACCCGATGCCAGTGGGCCACGCAGGAACTGGCCTCGAAGCAAACCCGCCGGGCACCTAGCACGGGGCGACCTGTCGCGCCGATAATTGAAAGACCAAGGTCGGCAACTCGGAGTGATCCTTCCGAAGTCCCCTGTGTCCCGGCCGCGCAAGTGCAACGAGGGAGCGGAACGATGACAGTCGCCAATCCTGCCTCGCCAGGGATACCTGTTCCGGCACAGCCCGGACGGGACCACCGGCCGGTGGACTGGTACGAGCTGTTCTTCGACCTGGTCTTTGTTGTCGTTATTGCCGTCTCCGCGGAAACCCTCGAAGGAGACACCGGATTAGGGGCAGTCGGCGCATTCATGCTCCTGTTCTTTCCGCTGTGGTGGGCCTGGATCAACCTGATGGTCACCAACAATCTCTATGGCCGACGCTATTCATCCATGGGCGTGCTTGTCGTCGCGGCCATGCCCGGCGGTATCGAGGAATACGCGTGGTTGTACGCTGTTGGCGCCGCCTGGGTCCGTATCGTGCTTTTGGCCATGTGGCTCTTCCCGTTTGTGACACGGGCGGTGTCGGTTTCCCCGTGGCGTCCACTGGGATTAAAACCTCGCGGCGGCGGCGTTGTGTCTCGGCTTGATTTTCCGGGAGAGTCCCTACCGCTACCTGTTGTGGGTGGTGGCCGTTATTCTCGAAATGCTCCTGTTGGTGCTTCGTTGCGGCTTTGCCGTCGAGATCTATGAGCAGGTCTCCATCTCGCATTTGCTTGAGCGCATCGGGTTGTGTGTCGTGGTCGTGATCGGCGAAGCCTTCTATCTCAGCGTGACGGGCCTTGCGGAGCATCCACCCATTGGAGGTGCGACCTCGGCGATGTTCGGTTTCGTTTCCTGGGCCTTGCTGGCGAGGGCGTTCTTCCGGTGGGCGGCTCCCATCACGGAGTCCGGGCTTGCTGCGGCCCGGAACGCTCGGTCCTATGGAGCCATGAGGGACGTGGTCATGTATTTCCCCCTTCATCACCGTGCTGGCCCTTACCCTCATCGCGTCCTCCATCGGCATCGCGGTGGAGGGCGCGGGGACACCCCTGGGCGGAGCTGCGCGCTTGCTGCTTGGGGCGGGAGTGGCCGGCTTCTACCTTTCCAACGCCCTGATCGGGCTGCGGCTGGGGCGACGGCCAGGCCGGGTGGCGCTCTTGTTTGCGGCGGGCGCGATTCTTCCGGCGACAGCTTGCCTGCTGACCGGGGGAATTCCGGCTTGGGCGACGCTGGGCTCCGTAGCCCTTGCTTGACGCACTGAGCAGTCTGCTCAACGCGAGGTGGAAGCGGCCAGGCTATATCCCGGCGGAACGAGAAAAGCCACGATTTCTCGTGGCTTTCATCTTTGGTGCGCCCAAAGGGATTCGAACCCCTGACCTTCTGTTCCGTAGACAGACGCTCTATCCAGCTGAGCTATGGGCGCATTTTCAATTTTGGCAGCAACCTCGCGGTTCGACCTCGAATTACTATACAGGCGAATGCGTTTGACACAAAATTAGCCGTGCTTGCTGGTGGCATAGTCCGAAGTTATCCATTTGGATGTAGACCGGTCTACGTGTCCTTCATCACTTATGTGGTTGACTGGAGCCCTACGAAGGCCGCAACGGCGCGGTTTTCACCGAGGAAGAACTGAATTCGAAGATTCTTTGCGACCTGGGTCACACAGGTTAGATGGAGCGGCGCCATAGCATCGAATTATTGCAAATTCAGCCCAATGGAGGGAATGGACATGAGCGAGGGCTCGGACCAGAAGGTCATCGACGCAGCACCGACAACGCACGCAGAGCTTGCGGCCTGGGTGCAGGACGTCGCGGAACTGACGAAGCCCGACAACGTCTATTGGGTGGATGGCACGCAGGAGGAGAACGACCGCCTGACCGCCGAACTCGTTGAAGCCGGCACGCTGAAGAAGCTCACGGATCCTTCATTCCCGAATTCCTTCGCGGCATTCTCCGATCCCAAGGACGTGGCGCGTGTCGAGGAGCGCACGTTCATCTGCTCGGAAAACGAGAAGGATGCTGGTTTCACCAATAACTGGATGGATCCATCCAAGATGAAGGAAAAGCTCAACGAGCTTTTCGACGGCGCCATGCGTGGCCGCACCATGTACGTCATTCCGTTCGTGATGGGTCCGCTCGACGCCGAGCACCCGCAGTACGGAGTTGAGGTTACCGACTCCGCCTACGTCGTTGCATCCATGCGAATCATGGCACTGATCGGCAACAAGGTCTTGCGCAAGATCGAGGCCGAGAACGCATTCTTCGTTCCTGCGGTCCATACCGTCGGTTCACCGTTGGAGCCGGGCGCCGAAGATGTCGCCTGGCCCTGCAACGAAGACAAGTGGATCGTGCACTTCCCCGAAGAGCGCTCCATCTGGTCCTACGGTTCGGGCTACGGCGGAAACGCCTTGTTGGGCAAGAAATGCTACGCGCTGCGCATTGCCTCGGTGATGGCTCGCGATGAAGGCTGGCTGGCGGAGCACATGCTCATCCTCAAGCTCACGAACCCGGAGGGCAAGAGTTACAACGTGGCAGCGGCTTTCCCGTCGGCTTGCGGCAAGACCAACCTCGCCCTGCTTGAACCGACCATTGAAGGCTGGAAAGCCGAGACCCTGGGCGATGACATCAACTGGATGCGCATCGGCAAGGAGGGCGAGCTTCGTGGCGTCAATCCGGAGTACGGCCTCTTCGGAGTTGCACCGGGCACCGGCTGGTCCACCAACCCCAATGCCATGCGTGCCATCGTCAAGGGCAACTCCATCTTCACCAACGTCGCGCTGACAGACGAAGGCGGGGTTTGGTGGGAGGGGATGACGGATGAGGCCCCGGCGCACCTCACCGACTGGTTAGGTGAATCCTGGACCCCGGATTCCGGACGCAAGGCAGCGCACCCGAACTCGCGCTTCTGCACTCCGATCGACCAGGTCGACATGCTCGCCAAGGAATACTACAGCCCGGACGGCATCGAGATCCATGCGATCTTCTTCGGCGGCCGCCGCAAGACCACTATTCCCTTGGTGACCCAGTCCCGGAGCTGGACCAACGGCATCTTCATGGGTTCGACCCTGTCTTCGGAAACGACCGCAGCAGCCTCGGGTGCCGTAGGCGTGGTTCGCCGCGACCCGATGGCCATGCTCCCGTTCATTGGGTACAACGCCGGCGACTACCTGAAGCATTGGGATTCGATCGAGTCCAAGGCCAGCCCGGAGCGCTTGCCCAAGATTTTCTTGGTCAACTGGTTCCGCCGCAATGCCGAAGGCGCAATCGCGTGGCCAGGCTTCGGGGAGAACTCTCGCGTGCTGAAGTGGGCCATTGAGCGGATCGAAGGCAAGGCAGAAGCCGTCGAGACGCCGATTGGCTTCGTTCCAGCCGAGGGCTCGCTTGATTTGACCGGCTTGGACGTGAGCCCGGCCGACATGGAGGCTGCGACTGCCGTGAACCCGGAGGAATGGATCCCAGAGCTGGCCAGCATCGAGCAGTGGTACGCCAAGTTCGGTGATGCCCTGCCTGCTTCGTTGCGTGCAGAGTTGGATGGCCTCAAGGAACGCCTGGACGCCTAATCCCCATTGGGTCTTCTGCTTCACGGCGGCAAGGCACGTAGGCTCACATTCATGAGAGCGAAAGCCGGTGTGCGGAAATTATCCGCACACCGGCCTTCCGCGTCTCTTGGCTTCCTTCTTCCCTGCGCAAGAGGTGGAGAGCCAGCGCATTGTTCTTGCGCTGGGGGCTTGTTTCATCTGCGCGCCTGTTGCGAGACCTTGCAGGCCCGTGAGACCGGATCGGATGACAAGTGGGGTTCGGAGGGGGGATGCGGCTTTGGTGCCCGAATCACCATTGGTCCAGGGCGTGGATACCCCGACCTGATTGAGGTGCATGGCTGGACACCGCTACGGGGTGCCCACTGTGCTCCGGAAACGCTGCCAAACTAGGACAGGGGAGGAAGGGAAGTGCGTGGCTACCTGACAAATCCCCTATTGGATGTGTCAGGATAAAAGCATGATTCTTGCGCGTTTGATCCTCGGGCTCTTGAGCTTGTCGCCCATGACCGGGTACGAGTTGAAGAAGCACTTCGATTCGTCAATCAATCACTTCTGGAACGCCGACAAGGCGCAGATCTACCGCACCTTGGCCCAACTGGTGAAAGACGGGCATGCCACGGTCACTACCATTGCGCAGAAAAATTATCCCGACCGACAGGAACACCACATCACCGAGCTGGGTCATCAGGTGCTCGTTGAGTGGTTGGAAGGTGAGGTCACCGCCCATTCCCCGCGCGAGCCATTCCTGGCCCGGGTGTTTTTCGCTGGCGAACTCGACCGGGACTCGGTGTTGGGACTGATCCAGGCAAGACGCGAAGCAACGCAAGAAGTACTGGATGACTATCTCTCCCAACGGGAAGACATCGACATGAGGGCGGCAGCGGATCGGCGCAGTTTCCTGATGGCCGCAACCCTCGACAACGGCATCAGGCACGCAGCCGCGGAACTTGAGTGGCTCGATGCAGTAACGGAGTACCTGCCATGAGCCAGCGAGATGATGTTTCCGGAGGAGACGCCGGTGCAGACGAGGAATTCATGGATCTCTCCCTGCCGGAGGAAACCGCGATTTCGGATCCGGATAGCAAGAACGGGAAAGCCGCGCTGCGCGCAAAGCAAGCCAAGTTGCCGACGCCCAAACGTGAGCCCAGGGAAGCCAAGCCGGAGCCGTTGCCCAAGAAGCGCAAGCCCGAGCCCAACGCTAAACCCCAAGCAGGGGAGGAATCAAAGAGCGGATCGGCGCAGGGGCCGCTAGCAAAGCCTGGCAATGGCGCAGGGGCCATGGACACCAAGGCCCCGGACAAGCCGCCAGTGGTCAAGGCAAAGAAACCGGCAGGCAGCCAGAAGCCCGAACGTCCCGCCAAACCACCGAGGAGAACCAGGTCCCGAGCTCCGAGGGATCCGGGTGGTTACCCCGAGTTCCATGCGCCCGCGCGTGCCAGGAAAGACGGAAAACCCGCCCAGACCATCGTGTTCCTGCACGGCGGAAACGTGGGGAACTGGTCGTGGGATCCACAGGTTCGCGCCTTTGGCGATTACGAGGTGCTCACCCCGGACCTCCCCGGCTTCGGGGCCCGCTCCCAGGAGGACTGGGCGGGACTAGACAGTGCCGCCGACGACGTGGCAGCAGTCATCGCCGACGAGGTCTCCAATGGAGGCGCCCACCTAGTTGGTCTGTCCTTGGGCGGTGTAGTTGCCTTGCGGGTGCTGGCACGGCACCCGGAGCTCATCGAATCCCTGCTCATTTCCGGTGTTCCGGCCGCAGGCGTTTCAGCCTCGATGCGCACCATGAGCCGCATGCAGCTTCGCCTCTTCGGCAGCGAGTGGTACTGGCGTTTCCAAGCTGGGGCCTATGGAATGGTTGCCGACGAAAAGGACCTTTTCGCCGAACACGGAACGGCGTTGCGTGCAGATAACATGCGGGCCATCCTGGACGAGGTCGATCCCGGCGGTGTTCCGGCCCAGCTGGGCGTTTACCAGGGGCCGGTCTTGGTGATTGCCGGAAGCAAGGAGCCCAAGGTCGTGGCAAGGTCCTTTCCTGCGCTGGCACGGGCCCTTCCGCAGGCCAAGTTCCGCACCGCGGCTGGCTTGCACCACCAGTGGAACATCGAAGACCCGATCCTCTTCAACGCCACGGTGCGCTCTTGGATCGAAAAGGGTGCCGCACACCCACGCCTTCAAAAGCCATCCGTGCAGAACCCACCGCCAGCCTAACGAGCCCGGACCCGGGTAAAGCCCCGGGAAAGGCCGCCGGCACAAATGCGCGAAGACCGCCACCTGGAAAGGTGGCGGTCTTCGCGTTATTCGGGCCTCGCCGATATGCCTATCTGTTTGAAGCCAGAAGTGCTGGGTGCCCTAGGCGGCAAGCCACAGGTCGGGGCCGAAGACCTCGTAATGGATGTTCGTGGCCGGGATGCCGGCGTCGATGGCCTGTGAGCGGACCGCACGCATAAACGGAAGCGGGCCGCAAAGGTACAGGCGTGCATCGGCCGGAAGCTCGAGGTTGGCCAAGGACATGTAGCCCTCAGTTGCCTCCGTGCCCTCAGCCTTGGCGTTGATGTCCTCGAGCCAGAGCTTCAGCTCGGCATTCGGAAGTGCCTCGACCGATTCGCGCATCTGCTCCTTCAGCGCCCAGGCTTCCTCGGTGGCCTCGGCGTGCAGGACCAGCACCTGCCGGTCCGAGCCGGCTGCGACCAGGGTGGCAAGTGCCGATGCGCTCGGGGTGCAGCCGATGCCGGCGGTAGCGAGCACGATCGGGGCGCCCGTGGTGTCGATTGTCAGGTCGCCGTACGGGTTGGAGAGTTCAATGACGTCCCCGACGTTCAGGTGCTGGTGCATGAACGGGGAAACTTCTCCGCCCCCGTCGAACTTGGTGGTGATCACGCGCTCGGTGGTCGAGGTGACTGCATCGCTGAGGGTGTACTGGCGGCACTGGCGCACGCCGTCTAGCAGCGGAACCCTGACCGAGACGAACTGGCCGGCCTCGGCAACGGTGACGGGGGTTTTATCGGCCGGAACGAAGCGGAAGGTGATTGACCCGGTACCAGCTACTTCCTTGGTCACCAGCTTCCAGTCGGTCCAGATCTTGTTGTTGGCTTGCTTGGAGTAGAGGCCCTTTTCGATCTTCACCAGGGCGTCTGCCATGAGCCAGTAGACCTCGGACCAGGCTTCTGCGACCTCGGGGGTCACCGCATCACCGAGGTCCTCGACGATGGCCGCGAAGAGGTGCTCGTACACGATCGGGTACTGTTCTTCGACGATGCCCAGCGAGGTGTGCTTGTGGGCGATGCGGGCCAGGACGGCTTCCGGAAGGGTGCCCGGGTTGTTCAGTAGGTGGCTGGCGAAAGCTGCGATGGAACCGGCAAGTGCCTGCTGCTGGGTGCCGTTCTTCTGGTTTGACCGGGAGAAGAGACCGTTAAGGAGTTCCGGGCGAGCTGCAAACATCCGTGAATAGAACTTGGGGGTGATGTGGGAGATGCGCTCCCCAATGATTGGCAGCGTGGCTTCGATGACCGGGCGGGACTTCTCGGAAAGCATCTTGGGGCTCCTTGGCGAACTGTGGTTCCTATCTTGCATCTTTCATGCAAGATTGATAATTCATTTCTACAGGGAGTAGAAGTTCGAAGCAAATCGGACTGTCGCATTCAGCGGAATTTGCTGTTCACTGGAGATCCAGGGCGCAGGATGCTCTTGGCGCCGTGGACGGACAGAGGCTAGCGGAACCCCGGGAAACCGGGCTTCCTGGAGGCTAAGGAAGCGCCGGGAACGGCACGAAGGTCTTGCTGGAGGCCACGGTGAGATCCTCGACACTGAGCAGGTCGAGCTCGGCATAGAAGGCTTCGCGCGCCCGGCGCAGTGCGCCGCGCAGCGCGCAGGCAGCGATCAGCGGGCAGGGGACCCCGGCTTCGGAAACGCAGTCGACAACGTCTTCGCGAAGATCGAGGTCACGCATCAGGGTGCCCACGCGCAGTGCCAGGCCGAGGTCGGTGATTTGGGATCCCCCGTAGCGCCCACGCGCAACATCCAGGGCGCCGCGCTTGCGCAGTTCCACAACGGCTTTGGCCACGTGGTTATAGGGCACACCGATTTTCTCGGCGATTTCCTTGGTGGTGACCAGTTGGTCGCGACGGGAGCCGAGAAACATCAAGGTGCGCAGACAGACATCTGCGAAGGCGCTGAGCTTCACATGACCTATTCTCGCAGGTGTCATGCCGGGGTACAGCAATCTGTGCCGAGCCGCACTGGCCGCACGGATCAAGAGCTGTGGCCCGGAACCGCTCGCGCGATCCCGGGCCACAGACCAAAGTGTGTATGGAGGCTAGATCCAGACCTGGAGCTGGCCAGCCTCGGCACTGGGCTCGGAAAACTCCCAGACCCCGGTTTCCGGATCCGGTGCGGTGTAGGGCTGGACAATGGCGACCGAACCTCCATCGCGATGCTCGGCGAGGACATGGACGGCGTCCTTGCCCTCATCCAGCAGCGTGACGTCGGAGACGAATGCGACGGCGTTGAAGGTCTCGCGCTGGTCGTTAAGCAGCTGGACCAGGTCTGCCATCATTACCTCGGCGTCGATGTCGGCTTCGGGATTTTCCGGGTCCTCTGCCGGCTGGACGGCGAGCAGGCGCACCTCCGGCTCGGAGTTTTCCTCAGTGGCGGGTTCAACGGCGATGGCGAAAGGCAGGAAGACTCCCTGCTCCTCAAGCTGCTCGCGGGCTACTCCCAGGGCGGTGCCCAGGACCTTGTTCAGCTCTGCCTGGGCAGCGGCGTCGAGTTCGGCGATCTTGTTTTCTGGGGTGCTCATGCGTTGCTCCTGACGATGTCCAGAACTCCGTCGCGGACGAGTTCCATGGTCTTGCTGTCAATGGCTTCTCCGTTGTAGCGGAGGAAGGGTTCGGTGTTGGACGGGCGGAGGTTGAACCAAAATGAACCGTCGGATGCCGTCACCGTCGTTCCATCCAGCGTACTTACCACTGTTTCATGCCCTGCCAAATCCGGGTGGCTTGCAGCGCCGATGACGCCTTGGTTCGCGGGGTTGTTGCCATGTCCGTCGGCGAATTCCGCGAGCACGCGAGCCACGGCGCCGGCTTTGTCCTCGACCTCGGAATTGATCTCCCCGGAAGAGACATACGGCTCGTATTCGGCAGCGAATTCACTCAGTGCGGTTTCTTGGTGGCCCAAGGCCGCCAGCACATGCATGGCTGCCAGCATGCCGGTATCCGCATTGTAGAAATCACGAAAGTAGTAGTGCGCAGAGTGCTCCCCGCCAAAGACAGCGCCTTCGGCGGCCATCACGGCCTTGATGAAAGAGTGGCCCACACGGGTCACCACTGGATGCCCGCCGGCGGCGGTGACTGCCTCGGGGACGGCGCGGGAGGTGATCAGGTTGTGGATGATCACCGGTGTCTGCTCCCCGGCGGCCTGTGCGCGGGCTATTTCGCGAACCGCCACTAGGGCGGTGATAGCCGAGGGGGACACCGGGTCGCCCAATTCATCGATGACGAAGCATCGATCGGCGTCACCGTCGAACGCCAAACCGATATCCGCACCGTGCTTGATCACCGCAGTCTGCAGGTCGCGCAGGTTCTCCGGTTCCAGTGGGTTGGCCGGGTGGTTGGGGAAGGTGCCATCGAGCTCGAAGTACATCTCGATGATTTCCAGCGGAAGCCCCGGCAGCAGTGTGTCGCCCAGGACCGCGGGCGTGGTCAGCCCACCCATCCCGTTTGCCGCATCCACCACGACCTTCAATGGACGGATGTCCGCCAGATCCACCAGCGAGCGCAGGTAGGCTGCATAATCGGCCAAGGCATCGTATTCGGAGATGGTGCCCTCGGGTGCCTCGGTGGACACCGGAAGGCCCTCGTCGAGGTAGATCTGCGCCAAGTCGCGGATCTCATAGAGACCAGTGTCGGAAGAAACCGGGACGGCACCTGCCTTGGCCATCTTGATGCCGTTGTAGGCGGCCGGGTTGTGGCTGGCAGTGAACACGACCCCAGCGCAATCCAGTGATCCTGCGGCGAAGTATAGCTCGTCGGTGGAGATCAGCCCGAGCATCTTCGGGTTGGCACCGCGATAGGCGGCGCCGCGCGCGAAAGCTGCGGAAAATTCGGGGGAGGACGGGCGCATGTCTCCGCCGACCAGCACGTGGTGGCCTGCCAGGCCCAGTACGTCGACAAATGCCGCGCCAATGGCTTCGACCGCCTCGGCGGTAATGGTGGCCCCGACTATGCCGCGCACGTCGTATGCCTTGAAGGACTCAGAAAGATCGATTTCCACACTCACGCTCATGAGCCTATCCGGTTGGCGTCCCGCCGCAAGGAACCGACGCATGCAAGGTGAGTAGTGCCATAGGTGCGGGCAAGTGTCGGCGGACACTGGAATACTGGGGCCCATGGATGCCACAACACCCAGCACTACGGCGGACTTGCGCTCCGCAGCCACTACCATCCTGCGTTCCCTGGTGGGCAGGGACGACGCAGAATTCCATGATGGCCAGTTCGAGGCCATTGAGGCATTGGTCGCCGGGGGCCGCCGTGCCCTGGTGGTGCAGCGAACGGGTTGGGGGAAATCGGCCGTGTACTTCGTGGCATCGCTTCTTTTGCGCGCCCGCGGCGCAGGCCCGACGCTGATCGTTTCCCCGTTGCTTGCGCTGATGCGAGACCAAGTCGCAGCGGCATCGCGCGCGGGGGTCCGGGCAGAAGCCATCAACTCGGCGAACGCACTGGACTGGGAAGCCATTGCCTCCAAGCTCGCCAATGACGAGCTGGACGTGCTGCTGGTATCCCCGGAACGGCTGAACAACCCCGTCTTCCGGGACACACAGCTGCCCACGCTCATCAGGAGAATGGGGCTTTTGGTCATCGACGAGGCGCATTGCATCTCCGACTGGGGTCATGACTTTCGCCCCGACTACCGCCGCATCAAGGACCTGATCAATGCGCTGCCCGGCAACATCCCGGTGCTGGCCACCACCGCCACCGCCAACGAGCGTGTGGTTGATGACGTACAGGAGCAGTTGGCCGTGGGCGGAGCCGACGTCTTTACGTTGCGCGGTGCACTGGCCCGCGAATCCCTGCGACTGGGGGTCCTGCGCTTGCCCTCGCCGCGATCGCAGTTCGCTTGGCTGCTCACCCATCTCAACGACTTCCACGGTTCGGGAATCATCTACACCTTGACGGTCTCGGCCGCCGAGGACATAGCCCGGTTGCTGGCCGAGGCCGGCCACAAGGTGCTGGCGTACTCCGGGCGCACCGATACCGAGGAACGCCAGCGCGCCGAAACCGCACTGAAAAATAACGAGGTCAAGGCGTTGGTAGCCACCAGTGCACTGGGAATGGGCTTCGACAAGCCTGACCTTGGGTTCGTCATCCACGTTGGGGCGCCAAGCTCCCCGGTGGCTTACTACCAACAGGTGGGCCGCGCCGGACGTGGAAGCATCAACGCGGACGTCTTGCTGCTTCCTGGCCCGCAGGACCGCGATATCTGGCGCTACTTCGCCACCAGTTCGATGCCTGATGAACAAAAGGCGCACGCCGTACTGCAAGAACTCGGGGCCACACAGGGCCCGCTCTCAGTGCCGGCACTCGAGGCGCGGGTCAACATCAAACGGACCCCGCTCGAGCTGCTGCTCAAGGTACTGGCCGTGGATGGCGCCGTCGAACGCGTCTCGGGCGGGTGGATCCGGTCCAACGCGCAGTGGTTCTATGACGCCGACCGCTACCAGCGGGTGGCGGCGGCTCGTGTGGCGGAGCAGAACGCGATGCTGGACTACGAAAACCTGAAGACCTGTCGCATGGAGTTCCTTTCCCGGGCGCTCGACGATCCGGCGGCGGTCCCTTGCGGACGTTGTGATAACTGTGCAGGGATCTGGTTCAGCGACGATATCCAGGAATCGGCAAAGGACTCCGCACAGACGGCGTTGGGCCGGGTCGGCGCGTTGGTCGAGGCACGCCGGATGTATCCCGGCGGCATGGAAAAGCTGGGTGTTCCGCTCAAGGGCAAGATCAAGCCCGATTTTCAGGCCGAGGACGGGCGGGCCTTGGCCCGGTTGACCGACCTGGGCTGGGGTGGCAGGTTGCGTGCCTTGCTGCAAAGCGGGGACGAGCCCGATGCTTCTATTCCCCAGGCCATGCTCGACGCGTGTGTAAAGGTACTTAGCGAATGGAAATGGTCGGACAGGCCGGTCGCGGTGGTATCCATGCCTTCGCGATCCCGCCCGCAACTAATCGGATCGTTTGCCCAGGGGATTTCAAGCATCGGGCAGTTGCCCTACCTTGGACAGCTTGAATACAGGGATCACGGTCCGCGCGGTGACTCCGGGGGAAACTCCGCGTTCCGGCTTGCTGCCGTCTGGGACCAGTTTCTTGTTCCCGCGGAGATGGCCGAGCGCCTGGCCGGTGCCCCGGGCCCCGTACTACTGCTCGATGACCTCGCGGACAGCCGGTGGTCGCTGACCGAAGCGGCAAGGACCCTGCGACAAGCGGGAGCGCCCGGGGTGCTCCCCTTTGTCCTTGGCGTGGCCGGCTAGGCGGTGGGCGGGGAACCTGCAGCCGCGGACGCAACCAAAGCTGCAGGTAACTTAGCGCTGGGTCCCGCCGGGCCGTAGTCTAGAGGTATGGAAACACTGCTCTGGGTTCTCGTCCCGCTGCTCATTGCCGGACTAGCCTGGCTGGGCTTGCGGAAGTTGCGCATCAAGAACTCTGCCGAGGTGGCCGCCGCCATCACCCCGGAATCGGCCCAGCTCGTGGCCTCCAAGCTGACGGCCGAGGGCCACCGTGCGGTGTACAAGTCCTTGGCGCAGGGTGATTTCATGGCAGCGGTCCAAAACTACAAGGCGATGACCGGCGAAGGGTACAAAGCCAGCATCGTTGCCGTTCGCAGCCTGGAACGTTTCCCCCAAGTACGCCAGGAACCCGTAGCCGGCCCAACCATCAGCCAGCAGCTCGAAGCCGAGCGTGAGGCGGCCAAGACGGACGAACAGCCGGCTTCGACGACGCGGGAACCCGATGCCGCCACAGAACTTCCGGCACTCCACGCCCCAGGTACTCTTGCCGACGATCCATGGGTGGTGCCCAGCGAATGGGCCGAAGAGTTTGGAAGCGACACGGAGCAGACGTCCACCCAATTCAAGGTTTCCTACCTGGTGGACGGCGAATCGCGGGAATTCGCCAGCGAGGACCTGCCACCTGCCGAATACGACCAGTTCCTTTCGCTCGTCCGCGACCAAGACCTCCCCGGAGCGGCGGCTCTCATAGCCAAGCACTCGGGGCTGGAGCAGGTAGAGATCCTGCGGATGCTGGCGGCCTCACCCTTGAGTGGAAACAGCGCGGCAACCTCCAACATCGCCGATTTCAGCTTTGAAGGGCAGGGACCTGATGGTGTGGTGAAGTTCGGCATCAACGACCTGGATGAGCCCGAGCGTTCGGAACTTCTGGACCACTTGCGCCTAGGAGAGATGGACGCGGCAACGGGCATCGTTGTCCGCCACACGGGCCTTCCCGACGAGATGGTGCGAACATTGCTCAATGCCTTTGGGGATGGCGAGAAGTAAGACCACGAAGCTGGGCACAAGTGGTTGATTCCCGCCACCGGAGCCAGCGCCACGCAGTTTTGCGGTTGTCGATAAATCCGGCCGACTGCTCTGCGCCATAAAGACTAAACGAAACTTAAACGAAAATAGCCTCGAAAAATATCGAGGCTATTTCAGCGGACACGGGGGGATTTGAACCCCCGGTCGAGTTTAACCCCGACACTTCATTAGCAGTGAAGCCCATTCGGCCGCTCTGGCACGTGTCCATTTCACTGTTTCCAGCTCCCCTAGACTACCCAAAGCTGGCTCGGCACACAAAACGAGCACCCCGTCACGGCAGTACCGCACCGAATCCCGCGGAATCCCGGGGCCCGAAAGCGCCGGGAAGGTGGCGTGGAACCCATGACACGCGCAATCTCACTGCTCGTCACCGCCGAACTCGATGACTCCTAGTCAAGCAAAGGCCAGGTATCCGTGGCCGTGCGGCTCGAAATGGTGCTGGAGAACGGAGGCAAGATCCTGCTCCTCGACGACCGGGGATGGGGGCACAAACCAGCAGTGGACCGTTGTCTCGGAGACAGGGATCAGGGAAACGGCGCTCGTCGTGGTCGGTCACGATGAGCCGTTCGAGAGCATGAGCCAGAAGAGCGCGGCCGCTGACCACTGGCAGTACCTTGGCCTGATAGCGCAGCAACACGGGTTCGTTAATGGTCCGTTGGAACTGAGCCTGCTGCCCCACGAGGTCAGGTTGGGCCCGAAACTGCGGTTACGTCTCGGCCGGGCATCCGGCGTTTAGCCCAAACCGCGGCCTTGGCCGGTGATGTTGCGCCACAGGAACTCGTAGCTTGTGCCCAGCATGGTAGCGGTGGCGCCGTTGTCGCTTGCCCCGGCATGTCCGCCGTCAAGGGACTCGTGGTACCGGACATTGCCCACGTCCATGTCCATCATCTTTGCGGCCATCTTGCGGGCCTGCACAGGCCCGACCCGGTCATCACTTGTCGAGCTCCAAATCAGCGAAGCCGGGTAATCTGTTCCCTCGGGCAATGCATCATCCAGACGGTGATAGGGGGAGAACGTCCGAACGAATTCCCAGTCCTGGGGCACATCCGGGTCCCCGTACTCCGCAATCCAGGAATGACCGGCGGCAAGCCGGGTGTACCTGCGCATGTCCAGTAACGGGACGCCACAGGAGATCGCGCCGAACAGCTCCGGGTAGCCGGTGATCATGTTGCCCATGAGCAACCCGCCGTTGGATCGGCCGGTAGCGGCCAAGTGCTCACGGGAGGTGACTCCACGGGAAATGAGATCCCGCGCGATGGCCGCGAAGTCCTCGTACGCCCGATGCCGGTTTTCCTGCAGCGCCGCACGGTGCCATCGCGGACCGTATTCGCCGCCGCCACGGATGTTGGCCACCACGTAGGTTCCGTGCCGGCCCTCCGAGGTGCTTCGCGCCAGCCAGCCCGGACCCAACGCACCGAGATAGCTTGGGGTGAGACTGGCCTGGAAGCCTCCGTAGCCATTCATCAGCACCGGGTTTTTCCCGTCGAGCGGAAGATCCCGCGGGGAGACCTGGAAGTAAGGGACCCGTGTCCCGTCGTCTGAAACGGCAAAGTGTTGGGAAACCTCGAAGTCGCTGGAATCGAAACGGGCGGGTGCGCTCTTGATGGTCTTGGTGGAAGCGTTCTCGCTCTCCGTGGTGGCAACGGTTCCGCGGGCAAGCGCGCTGGGAGTGAGGAATCCGCTCAAGGTCAGCCAGAAATCATCGCTACATTGGGGATCCTCGTCGTCGACGGGAGAGATGCTGAAGCTGTGCAACGGGGAACCAAGGTCCATGGTGCGCATGGCGAAATCGCGGTCGGGATCGCAAATGAGGATCTCGGAGGAGACATCCTTGAGGGTGTTGAGCAGTATATGGTTTGCCGTGAAACCAATTGACTGCAGCGACGTGGAATCCGTGGGGACAAAGATGTCACGCAGGGTTGCGGTGCCGGCCAAGAAACCAGCAAGATCGGCCAAGACGAGTGAACCTGGAACGTGTGTGCCCCCGGCATGGATCCACGGGGTCTGCGGGGAGAACAGCACCCAGCTGCGGTGCAGCGAGACACCGACGTCGGTGGGCACAGCCAGGTGCACCCAATCGTTTCCGCGACGCACAAAGGTCTTGGAATTGTAGAAATCAATGACGTCATGGGCGACGTCGCGTTCAAAGCCCGGGGTCGAGTCATGGGAAACATACGCCAGGACGTGGGAAGGGTCGACGGAGAAGACTTCCTCGGCAGTGGAAAGGTCGCCTCCGCGGACCAGCCGGCGCACGGTGCGGGCGTATGAGGAGAGGGTGAGCGAACCGGCGCCGAAATCGGTGGCCACAAATAACGTGTCGGGATCAGCCCAGGAAACGTTGGTCTTTGCCACCGGCAGGTCGAAGCCTCCTTGGACAAAGGCGAGGTTTGGCATGTCGAACTCCCGCACACGCACCTGGTCCCCGCCGTCGGGGGACAACTTGACCAGTGCCCGGGAGTATTCGTTGCCGGGTTCCGGACGAAGCAACTGTGTTCCGGAAAAGACCCAGTCGATGCCCTCGGACTTGGCCAGGGCATCGACATCAAGCAGTACTTCCCACACCGGATCAGGCTGTTGGTATGACTCCCAGCTGGTGCGCCTCCACAACCCCTTGGGGTGCAACGAATCGCGCCAGAAGTTGTAGTAGTGTGCGCCGTGCTTGGTGACCATCGGGATCCTGTCGGCCGCATCCAGGACCGCGAGGATCCCTTCCCGCGTGGCCGCGAAATCCTCGTCAAAGAGTTCGTCCTCGGTACGGGCGTTCTGTTCGAGGACCCAGGTCATGGCCTCCCCGGAAGCCAGTTCCTCCAGCCACAGGAACTTGTCCTCGGGAGTGCTTCGGTCCATGGTCTCCTCCGGTGGTGCCGGAGCAGTCGTTGCAGCGGTTTTGAGGCCGATGGCCTCGGCCTTTGGATCCGTGGCACGTGGTTCTGTCTGACGAGGTGAAGAAGGGCTCATTGGCACAGTCTCTCATGCAGTGCAAGGAAACGGCGTGGGCGTCGAGCGGTGATCCCGGGGTCCGTGCGACTAGGCTGAAACCGTGAATGCGCAGCAGAAATCCGGTCGTGAACCGTACACCATTGCCATCGTGGGCGCCGGGCCAAGAGGTACCTCGGTCGTTGAACGACTGGCCAGTGAACTGCGGCGTACCAAAAACTATTCACGTCCGATCACCGTGGTGGTGTTCGACGTCGCTGACCCGGGGGCAGGACGCGTCTGGTCCACAACCCAGTCGCGGCTCTACCTGATGAACACCCCGGCAGGGTTCCCCACCGTTGCACCTGAACGAACCCAACCTGGCGAACCGGGACTGAGCTTCGAGCAATGGCGGCTGTCCGGCGGTGACGGCGCTGCCCTCAGCAGCGTCGAAGCCCAGGAGCTAAAGGAGATGGCGCGTGGTTCCTATCCGCCGCGCGCACTTTACGGGAGGTACCTGCGCCATGTCTTTGATCGCTCGGTGGCGGCACTGCGTGCCCACGAGGCGGTTGCTGACGTGCGGGTGGAGCGTGCGGAGATCACGGCACTGAACAGAGGGAAGGCCGACTACCGACTTCGGGGACACCGTCTGGACGATGCTGTTCCGAACAAGGGCCGTGGCGTGGAATTCGAGATGGATGCCGACGCTGTGATCCTGGCGCTGGGCCATGTGCCGGCACGCCTGAACCCCAAACAAGACGCCATGGCGCAGGCCGCTTTGGACATGGGGCTTACCTACCAAGGCCCCAACGTCCCCACCGACGTTCCCTGGGACAAGGTTCCGCCCGGGCAAACCGTATTGGTGCGCGGGTTGGGCCTGAACTTCTTTGATGTGATGGTCGCCCTGACGGTGGGCCGTGGGGGCCAGTTCAGGGAGGTCAACGGCGGTCCCGGGCGGGCGTTAGAATATTGGCCATCGGGACGCGAACCACGCATCGTGGCAGCCTCCCGGCGGGGCACGCCCTACCGTGCGAAATCCTGCATCGAAGAATTCATCCCGAAGTCGGTGAAGCTGCAGTACCTCGACTTCGAGGTCATCGTGCAGAAGGTCGCAGAGGCCCGGCTGCTGGAGCCCGAAGCAACGGTGCGCTTCGATGCCCACGTATGGCCGCTGCTTCACCGCGACGTATTGCTGGCCTACTACAGCACAGCCGCCAGCCGCCACCGCTCCCGATTCGCCATTGACCCGGAAACGTTTGTTCAGAAGCTAGGGACAATCCTTGACGCCGAACACCAGGCAGGGTCGCAGGTGTGGCTCCAAGGCGCCCGCCGGCTGGTTGCGGAACACGCACCGGAACTGGGCTTCCTTGACGTTCCAGGCCTTGGGCATCCTTTTATGGAGCGAGGCTTCTCCTCCTCGAAGGAATATCAGCAAGCGGTCATGGAATACCTGGAATCCGACGCGATCGCCTCCGCGGACGGAGAGAAAAACCCGCTCAAAATGGCCATCGCCACCTTGAACGCCGGTCGCATGGTTGTCAAGAAGATGATTGCCGAGGGCTTGATCTCTGACGAGTCGCGCCTGGATGAAGTCCAAGGGTGGTTCGAGCCGTTGGTCGAGGGGCTTGCCTCCGGCCCACCGGTGCAGCGCATCGAGGAGCTTGCCGCATTGGCCCGCGCCAACGTCGTGGAATTCATCGGTCCGGACCCGGAGTTCGAGATCGATCTGCCGGCACGAAGGTTCACTGCGGCTTCGCCCTGGGTCGATGCCCCCGGGTATACCGCGCGGATCCTCATTGAAGCCATGATGCCGGCGAACAGGGTGCTGCAGAGCTCGTCGCTGCTGCTGCTGCAGATGCTTGCTGACGGAGTGGCTGCGCCTTTTGGGATGCGCACCGATGAGGGGGAACCGCTGCCTGGTTCCGGGTTCGCGGTGAAGGGTGAACCCTATCGACTGGTTGATGCCCTGGGAGTGGCGCACCGTGCGATCTTCGTGATGGGGTTGCAGCTGTCCTCGGTGCAGTGGGGCACCGCAATCGCTGCACAGGCGGGCGCCTCGCTTGAAGGTTCGGCGCGGACCCTTGGCGATGCCCAAGACATTGCCCGCGAGCTGCTGCGGCTAAGCCAGGTACAGGAGCTGAACCAGCCCCGCTAGATCGAGGACGTACGCCGATTCGGGGCCGTCCGGGCCCAAGATGCCGGCATGCGAAAAGAGGCGGTTCCCGTTGGTACGGGAACCGCCTCTTCTCAATTGAGCGGATGGTAAGAGATTCGAACTCTTGGTACGGGGTTACCGCACACTGGTTTTCAAGACCAGCTCCTTAGGCCGCTCGGACAACCATCCAGACATCCAGACCAAAAAAGTATACGCCAGCCGGAGGGTGCCACTGGACCACCACGTCACCTCGCCGGCAATAGGGAACCGAAAACCACGGGCGGTAGAGTGGCCAGCATCGGCCAAGCCAACGAAGTAAAACCAAGGAAGTTGGGCAATAACCATGACGATGATGCGTGCCATTGAATACCAGGGTGCAGGTGGTCCCGAGGTGCTTGCCGAGGTCGCGCGACTCAAGCCGGTCCCCGGGCCGGGGGAGGTCTTGATCAAGGTGGAGGCCTTTGGACTGAACCGTGCCGATGTCCAGCAGCGAAAAGGCGTCTACCCGCCTCCTCCCGGTGCCAGTGACATTCCCGGGCTGGAGGTCTCGGGCACCATCGAATCCGTGGGCCAGGGAGTCGCCGGGATTTCTGAGGGCCAGCGGGTCTGTGCCCTGCTCTCCGGTGGTGGGTACGCCCAGTACGTTGCTGTTCCCGTCGGCCTTGTGCTCCAGGTCCCTGAGAATGTGGACCTGGTGGATGCTGCCGGATTCATGGAGGTGGCCTCCACCGTGGTGTCCAACCTCTTTCTCGAAGCAGGGTTGGAGCAAGGAGATACCGTGCTGCTTCATGGCGGAGCCGGAGGAATCGGTTCCATGGCCATCCAGTTGGCCGTCGCGGCCGGGGCCAAGGTACTGGTGACGGCATCGAACGAGGAAAAGATCGCCTACTGCTTGGCTCTGGGCGCTCACGGAGGAATCAACTACAGGGAAGAAGATTTTGCCGAACGGACCATGGTACTGACCGACGGTGCCGGGGTGGATGTAATCCTGGACGTCGTGGGAGCGAAGTACCTGGCACAGAATGTGCGTGTGCTCGCCAACAACGGCACCCTGGTGGTCATCGGACTGCAGGGCGGGGCCAAGGCCGAACTGAATATCGGGGCCTTGATGGCAAAGCGTGCCCGGGTCATGGGCACGACGCTGCGCGCCCGTCCGCTGGCGCAAAAGGAAGAAATCGTTGCAGCAGTGAGGGAACGAGCGCTGCCCTTGCTCGCCGAGGGCAGCCTCAAGCTGTCGGTCGACCGCCGGTTTCCTTTCCCCGAGGTGGCTGCCGCGCATGAGTACTTCGATTCCGGCCGGCACACGGGAAAGATCATCGTGACCCCCTAGAGCCGTTTCCTGGGCCACACGGCGTCACTGACCGTGAAATTCCGCCGGTCAGGGCAGATTCCACCGTTGGTTTGCGTTAGCAGCGCTTCGGCTACCGGCACCGCTGGTCATGGCAAGATGGAGCCATGAGCGAGCACAGTGAACAGAGCCCGGAGTCCCACGCCGCACCCGATGCCTCCGCATGCACCGAGGGGGACGGACCCGGCACGATGTCAGGGAACCGGACAGATCAGCAAATGCCGGGCAAGGGCCAGCTGCAGGTGTCGAGCATCGGTGAGCCGGCCAAGCTCATGCGCATCGGCGGGATGATCAAGCAGCTGCTGGACGAAGTCCGCTCGGCACCGTTGGATGCCGAGGCCCGTGCCCGGATGGCCGATATCCATGAGCGCTCCGTGCGCGAATTGGAGAGTGGATTGTCCCCGGAACTCGCTGCGGAACTGCACCGCATCCGATTGCCCTTCGCCGACGGGGAAACTCCCTCTGCCCCGGAACTGCGCGTGGCCCAGGCTCAGCTGGTTGGATGGCTCGAGGGGGTTTTCCACGGGCTGCAGGCGGCGATGGCTGCGCAGCAGGCAGCCAACCAGCAACTGGCCCAGCGCATGGCGATGCGACAGCTTCCCCCGGGCACCCAGGTGGCCCCCGGGATCGTGATCAACGAGCAGGGCGAACCCGAACGCATGACCCAGGCGGGCTCGGGCCTTGGCCCCGGCCCCGAAGCGGCGGCCCCGGGCCAAGGCCCGGAAAGCGAAGGCGGGTTTGGTCAGTACCTTTAGAATTAAAGCGGCAAAGGGGAACAACCAGGTTGTCCTCTTGGTATCCCTCACCTGCCCGGTGAACCCGTGGCACTAGCGAAGGCACAGACGTACATGGGGTTGTTCTCCGCAGCACGCGGCATACGCCGCGACAACAAGGAGCTTGGCGACGGAGTGTGGCGCCGCGCCTACGACAGGTTTGGCCGCTCCCTTGACCGGGTGCACCAGGTTCTCGAAGGCATCGAGGACGATGACTTGCACAACGCGCTGATCTTGATCGCCAACCACTTGGCGGAGCTGCAGTCCCGGGTCCGCGTGGTCTGTGTCGCCGCCCAGTGGGCATGCCCCAGTGATGGCGAGGACATCCCGCACGAGCTATACGCCGTGCATCGGTTGCTCTCCAAGGCGGCCAACGACCTGGCCACGACCGCACAGGTCGCCGCGATGGCACGCTTGGATGGCGAGCGCTGGGGCTACGAGTCAGCCGGTCTGGAGAACGTGGCGATGCGTGCGGATCTGGTCGGTGAGGGCATCACCGCAGCCGAGGCCGAACTGGCCAAGCACTAGGTGCCAACCCTGCCTTCGGATCGCTGCTAGCGCGCAGAGGAGAACTTCACGATCTCCCCGCTGGAGGAACCGCAGGTTCCGTTCTTGCCCGTGGGCCAGCCCTTGATGGTGGCCGAGGGGGTATCGGCTGTATCGAGGATGAACCTCGAATCCTTCCCGTCGCCGGACCACGCATTTCCCGTCATGATCCTTAACGGGTTCCGGGCCACGGTGTCGTCCGGGTCGTTGGGCTCGATCATCGTCGTGGAGGCGGTGGCGCCGGCGGGGAAGGACAGGACCTTGTCGCCGGATCCGGTGGTGGCAACGACGCAGGAGCGCGCCTCGGCGGTGGTGTGGGAACGGAATCCCGTGGCCTTGAAGCTCGCAGGTGCCCGCGAAGGGACCTCCTTGTAGCTGTATGCCATTTCGAAGGTGGCAAACTGGGCGAGCATCGCACCGTTGTAGTTGAGGTCGGGTTTCTGCAGGTAGGTGCCGTTGAGGGTCTTGAGGCTGCGGGCCCCGACCAGTGGGCCCGAGGCCAATTCCTGCGGGTCCGAAACCATGACGCCGTAAGGACCCTGAACGGGGGTGATGAGTTCCGCGGTGGGGTTCTCGGCCGCGATGACCACAAGGTGCCCGTTTTGCGCGATGTTGCCCAGCTTGGAGGCGTCGTGTCCGGCAAGGTCGATCGGAACCCAGGATTCGGGGGGATCCATGAGCGAATGGCTTTCATCGCTGCCGCCGGACATCACGGCGATGTTCAGCAGCCAGCCGGTGTCCTGGAGCTCCTGGGGATCCTGAGGCGTTGCGGCCCGCAACCATCCGGTGAGCCGGGTGCCGCCGCCATTGACGAAGTTGTCCAGTTGCGCGCTGTCGTCGGGGTTGAAGTAGCTGTTGTTCGGTGTGGGTCCCGCATCAGGTGCCGCCGGCTGCGGGAAGTTGCCGCCCTGGCCAAGCACCGCGACGCCGGCGATGACCGCACCGGCTGCGGCAAGCGCCAGGACGGCGCCCCAACGCCGTGTGATGGTCCTGCGGCGCGTACCGGTTTCCTGTTCCATGTGGAGGTTCTTCCTGGAGGTTTGCAAAGCAAGGGAAGTACGTTGGGAGATCACCGAACCGTAGCTTCCCCCGGGGATCGAGGAAGTGTGGGCCCGGCTGCGGACAAGTGACTCGCCATGTCCGGGATCCCAGGGATCGCTTCCGCGCAGCATTGACGCCGCGGATGGATCCAGAGAGCCTTTCGATGGTGGGGTTGGAATGGTGTTCATGGCTGTACCGCCTCTCCCGGGGAACCAAGCCGTGTGTATTGGGCTTCAAGGGTTCTGGCGAAGGGCTTTCGCGCCCGATGCAGGCGCACCCGTATCGCCCCGGCACCGGCGACGAGTATCACCGCGATTTCCTCGGAGGTGAAGGAATCCCAGGAGGTGAGCAAGAGCAGTTCACGCCCGGCCTCTTTGAGCATCCCCAGCGCGTGGTCCATCCGGGGATCCTGAACCGTTGGGCGTTGTTGTGCCAGGGCCAGCGAGCTACGCAGCTTCGCGGCCTTGGCCGAGGTCCTGTAGGCGTTGCGCAGCAGATTCCTGGCGATCGCGACGACGTAGGGGATTTCAGGCTCCATGCCACCGAGCACCTTTTCCCAGACAATCATGAACACCTCGCCGGTCAGGTCCTCCGCCAAGTGAGCGGGAATCATCCGCCGGGGAAGATAACGGTAGACGCTGTCATGGCACACCGAGTGCACGGCAGCGAAACGTTCCTCGGCGCTGGGCACCGGCCGCGGTAGTGTCTTCACCCCGATCCATACTCCCCTTATGTCGCCAAGGGCACGCAGTGTTACACCCAGTCCGAATATTCCCTGTTTCGCCGATCGCTGATAGCCCGGGGCAGGCGGCCTGTAGCACAATGCGTGGTGGCAGGATGGGCATATGACGAACCTTGTTTCCCCAGAACTCACATTCCACGATGGCAACACCATTCCCCAGCTTGGCTACGGGGTATGGCAGGTCGAAGACAAAGTGACCACCGACGTGGTCCAGCAGGCCCTTGCCGCCGGCTACCGCCACATCGACACTGCACGGATCTACGGCAACGAAGAGGGTGTGGGGCGTGCGATTGCCGCCGCCGAGGTGCCGCGAGAGAACATGTTCATCACCACCAAGGTCTGGAACGCCGACCAGGGCTTCGAGGAAACGCTTGCCGCCTTCGACGCTTCGATGGAGCGCCTTGGCCTTCAGTACCTCGACCTGTACCTGATCCACTGGTTGCAGCCCAAGCAGGGCAAGTACGTGGACACCTGGAAGGCATTGGTCGAACTGCAGAAATCGGGCCGCGTGAAGTCCATCGGCGTCTGCAACTTCACTGCCGAGGCGCTCGCCGAACTCGGGGAAGCCACCGGTGTGCTTCCGGTGATCAACCAGGTCGAAACCCACCCGTACTTCCCGCAGACGGCATTGCGCGAGTTCGAGGCGTCGAAGGGAATCCTGCACGAGTCATGGTCCCCCCTGGGCCAAGGCAAGGAACTGCTCGAGGATCCGGCACTGATTGCCATCGCCGAAAAGCACAACGCCAGCGTCGCCCAGGTCGTCATTGCCTGGCACCTGGCCCTGGGAAACGTGGTGATCCCGAAGTCGGTGACCTCCTCGCGCATTGTGGAGAACTTCGCCAGCCTCGAGGTGACACTTGACGACTCGGACGTTGCCGCGATCAATGCGTTGGACAAGGGCCCCGAGGGCCGCATCGCCGCCGATCCGGCAGTCAGCGACTTCTCCTAGGTTGAATTCTCCCGTCGCCGATTTCGGCAACGGGACGAACAACGGATGGCTCCGGGAATCCCCAAGGATTCCCGGAGCCATCCGTTGTTAATGCACGTTTTGGTCAGCTGGGGATCGGCCAAGCCTGGAGGCTGCGGTCGTCGCTGGCCAGCAAGCTCCCGCCCCAATCGTCACGAAGTTCGCCCCGCAAGGCAGCGCCCAACCGTGCGGTTCCCTCGAAATGGAAGCCCAGTTTTTGCGCGACTCGTGCCGAGCCGAAGTTTCCCGCATAGGCGTTCTAGCCGATACGCACCAGGCCAAGCCTTCCGGGGCTTCAGCCAAGGAGAAATCCAGCACTGCCGTGCAAGCCTCGGTCACCAGGCCCCTGCCCCTGAATGCCGGGTCCATCCAGAATCCAAGGTCACCGGATCCATTGCCCAACCGGTAAAGGTCCACGACCCCGGCCAGCTTGCCATCGGTGCGGAGGGTCCAGGTGTACTCGGTGCCTTCGTCCCACGTCTTGTCGGTGTGCGTGGTTAGGTACTCGAGGGCGTGCTTACGCAAATAGGGAACCGGGATCGGTACCCAACGCTGGATCTCGGGATCCTGGCATGCGGCAAAGACCGCCTCCAGGTCTTCAGGCGCCGTAGGGACCAAATCCAGGTTCGCGGAGTGCAGCGAGAATTTCACCATGGAAAAAGACTATCCATTCACCACGGTGAAGTAGCTGCGCTGCCAATGCCGGGATTTTTCTGCATTCGCGTTCAGCCCGGTGTCCCAGGGCGTGTAGAGCCTGAAACCACGTTTCCCGGGTTTGGAGGCGGTCGAAAGGACGCCATGCTCCGCGAGGTTTCCCGCGGTGAAAGTGAAAAATCCGTACCCGAGGTCCGTGGATGCGGCGATCTGGAACTCGTCGATGCCATCTGCAGGGGTGTAGGGGCGGGTCTCTTCTTGGTTGTCGCGTTTCCACAGGGTGACGAAGAGCCCTGGTTTCGTGGGTGTCGTCTTCGCCGAACGAAATACCGTGCGGGTGCCAACCCCGTCGGTTCCCGTCAGGAGGAAACTGCACCCCGCATAGGCTCGGGCCTCGGGATGGGGATCCGGTGCGTATCCGGAGATCTCCCGACGCGCCAAAAGGCCGCTGACCTCCAGGAACCGCTCCAGCTCAGGAAGCATTTCCCGGGTTCCGTCTTCCGTGGGTAGCATGGGGTGTTCCGATCGTTGGTCCGAACGCTGAAGGGCCCGTCACCATCAGGTGACGGGCCCTTCAGCCGGAACTACGAGCCCCCTGCCAGAATCGAACTGGCGACCTTTTCATTACGAGTGAAACGCTCTACCAACTGAGCTAAGGAGGCACCGCGGCGCGCAAGCACCACAAGTGATCACTTTATAGGAGCGTATCGGCAGCGGTCAAAACGACCTGGGCGGGCGCCTCAGCACCTCAGCCCGTCTGCCGGTACGATCCCGTCGATGAAGTAGGATTCCACGGCCTCGGAGATGCAGCCGTTGGAACGGCCGTAGGCGGTGTGCCCGTGGCCTTCGAAGGTGACCAACGAGGCCGACTCGAGCTGCTTGGCCAGCGATTGGCTCCAGGCATACGGTGTTGCTGGGTCTCCAGTGGTGCCGATGACCACGATCGGTGCCGCGCCTTGGGCCGTCAATTCGCCGGGCTTGCCGATGGCCGGGTACTTCCAGTCTTCGCAGCCGATTGGACCGTAGGCCAGGTACTTGCCGATGGTGGGTGCTGCTTCGACCAAGGCCTTGGCTTCGGCCCGCATTGTCCCGATGCGTGCATCCATCGGGTAGTCCAGGCAGTTCACGGCGGTGAAGGCGGCGGTGGTGTTGCCGTTGTAGCTCCCGTCGTCCTCGCGCCCGGCGCTGAGATCGGCAAAGTACTGGATTTGGTCGACGTCGCCGGCGACCACCTCGCGCAACGCCTCGGTCAACATCGGCCACGTTTCATTGTCATAGAGAGGGACGATGAACCCGTTGACGAAGTCGATGATCGGGACCTTGCGTCCGTCGCTGCCGGTCATCGCGGTGGCCTCGACCGAATCGAAGATCTCGCGCAGCTGGGAAAGTGCGTCATCGAGGCTTCCGGTGAAGGGGCAATCCCCGGAATCCAGGCAGTCCTGAAGATAGGCGCGGGTTTCGTTTTCGAACCCGACGGCCTGCCCCCGGGTGATTGCGTCGTTGTCCAGCGTGGGGTCCAACGCCCCGTCCAGCACCAGGCGGCCGACGTTCTGCGGGAAAAGCTGCGCGTAGTGGGCGCCGAGCGATGTGCCGTAGGAATAGCCCAAGTAGTTCAGCGTCTTATCCCCGAGGGTCTCGCGCATGATGTCCATGTCGCGTGCGGCCGAAACGGTGTCGACAAAGCCCAGCGACGCGCCGGTGCGCTTGGCGCACAGCTCTGCGTCCTTGGCGGCCGCCTTGCGCATGGTTTCCAGGTCCGCATCGGTGCTGGGATCGAATTGCTCCTGCCGGCTGGCGTCTTGTTCCTCGGGGTTCTGGCATTTCACGGGTGTGGATGAGCCGACTCCGCGGGGGTCGAATCCGATGATGTCAAAGTCGCGTTGAAGTTTCAGCCCGAACGATGCGGGGACGCCTTCGCGCGCGAATTCAAGGCCCGAGGCGCCAGGCCCTCCGGGGTTCACGAGCAATGAACCAATGGCGGACTTCCCGCCGGGGCGCTTGTTCAGCGCGAGGGTCATCTTCTTAGCGTCCGGGTTGGCATAGTCCATGGGGACTTCCAGTTCGGTGCATTGCAGCACGCCTCCACAGGGCTTCCAATCCAGGTCTTGCTTGTAGAACTTCTCCAGCCCCTTGGGGACGGTTGCTGCGGGCCCACTGGGCGGCGCCTGGGCCGCGGGCTCGGAGACCGGTGCCGACGCCGGAGCGGTGGCAGTGGAGCATGCTCCCAGCAGCAGGGCCAGCGAGCCTAGCGCGGCGATCGCGGACAGGGGGCGGCGGGATGCTCTCATGCGTTTTTCTGGCTCCTTGGGACGTGGTTCCGGGGTTTCCCGGAGGGGATTACTTGGTCGGACGCAGTGCGAGCATCATGGCCTCGATGGCCAGCAGCGGGGCCACGTTGGCGCCGATGCGCACCCTGGCCTGCGCAATGGCATCGATCTTCGCCACCGTGGCCTCGGGCCGTGAGGCGTTGGCGTAGGCATGGAGGTTGTCGCTGAGGTAGTCGTTGACCAGGTCGGTGCCGCTACGCAGCTGCAACACCAGCACGTCGCGGAAGAACGTCGTCATGTCGATCAGCGAGCGGTCCAGCGCATCATGGGTCGAACGCCGGGCACGGCGTTTGGCGTTCTCTTCGAGCGCCTTGAACTGGCTGCGTTGCTGGGGCGGGACCGGGGAATCTGTGGCGAGGCCAAGTGCGGTGCGCAGTGCGGTGGCCTCCGCTTCCGAACGCTCAGTGGAGGACGCGGTGGCCTCGGCGGTGGAAAGCTCCACGAGCTCGGCCGCAGCCATCACGGCGTCGGAGACCGAGCGGATGCGCAGCGGCAGGCGCACGGTCCTATCGCGACGGCGCCGTGCTTCCTCGTCGCGGGCCAGCCGGCGTGCAATGCCGATGTGCGACTGGGAGACGCGCGCGGCAAATTCGGCCTGTTCGGCGGTGAGCCCGTCGCGGCGCACCAGCAACTCGGCCACGGCGGCCCGGTTGGGAACCGCCAGGGACACCGAGCGGCAGCGCGAGCGGATGGTCACCAGCACATCTGCCGGGGAGGGGGCGCACAGGATCCATACGGTGTGTGGAGGCGGCTCCTCGATGGACTTGAGCAACACGTTGGTGGTGCGCTCGGTCATCCGGTCCGCATCCTCGACGATGATCACCCGCCAGGGCGCGGTGGAGGGCCGGTCCTGGGCCTTGGTGATCAGCTCGCGGACGTCCTCGATCTGGTAGTTGACCTTCTCGGTGGCGATCAGGGCGACATCCGGGTGGGTTCCGGCCAGCACCGTCACGCATGCCTTGCATTCACCGCAGCCGCGCATCGCCGGATCGGGCAGCTGGCATTGCAGGGCAGCGGCAAAGGCGCGGGCGGCGTTCGAGCGGCCCGAGCCCGGGGGGCCGGTGAACAGCCATGCGTGGGCGGGGTTTCCCTCCGCGACGGCGCGGCGCAGCGCGGTGA
The DNA here is from genome assembly GCF_039544305.1 of Paeniglutamicibacter antarcticus. Taxonomy (NCBI): domain Bacteria; kingdom Bacillati; phylum Actinomycetota; class Actinomycetes; order Micrococcales; family Micrococcaceae; genus Paeniglutamicibacter; species Paeniglutamicibacter antarcticus. Next base: position 16,821 of record NZ_BAABLK010000012.1, on the reverse strand, counting down.
TGGTCTTTTCCTGCCCCGGCAGGTCATCCCAGACGCTCATGCTCAGGCCTCCAGCCCGTCGAGCAACGCGTCCAGGGCAGCGCTGATGCCGGTGGCCAGCGTGGAGACCTCGGTGGCTGCATCCAGCACCAGGTAGCGCTGCGGGTTTCGCGATGCCAGCAGGATAAAGGCATCGCGGATGCGGGAGTGGAACTCGTCGGGCTCGGACTCCAACCGGTCCTCGACCAGCGGTGCGCCATCGGCACCGACCGTGCGCCGGGACCGGCCGTCCGCGGGGCTGACATCCAAAAGCACCGTCAGGTCCGGGCACAGCCCGCCGGTGGCGAAATCGTTGATCAAACGCACGGCATCCTCACCCAGTGCCCGGCCGATGCCTTGGTAGGCCAGGGAGGAATCGACGAAGCGGTCGCAGATGACCATGGTTCCAGCCGCAAGCGCGGGACGGATGACCTGTTCGACGTGGGCGGCACGGGCCGCGGCATACATCAAGGCCTCGGTGCGGGCATCTACGGTGCCCTGCCCGTGGTCAAGGACCAAGGCGCGTATCTTCTCACCGATCTGTGTGCCGCCGGGCTCGCGGGTGAGCAGCACGGTATGCCCGTTGCTGCGCAGGGTATCGGCGAGCATGGCTGCCTGCGTTGATTTCCCGGCACCGTCACCGCCCTCGAAGACGATGAAGCGGCCGGCGTTCTGGGTTTCTAGCTGCGCGTCACTCACGGCCACTAGCCTATCCGCCCCCGGGCACGACCCATGTCATATGGCCGCGCCAAGGCGGGAACACGGGGGTAACCTGAAAACCATGAGCCATGCAGAATCCCCGCACTGGGCCCCGGACACCGTCGTGGTGGCTGCAGGACGCCCGCCGCACACCGCCGACCAACCCGTGAACCCACCCATCGTGCTTTCCTCGACCTTCCACTCGATGGGCAAGCCCGGCGGAGGGGAAAAAGTATACGGACGCTTCACCAACCCGACCTGGGACCCGTTGGAAGAGACAATCGCCGCACTCGAGGGATGCGGGCTCCCGGCGCTGGCCTACGCCTCGGGCATGGCGGCCGTGGCGGCGGCGTTGTCCCTGTTGCCGGCCGGCGGCACCATCGTGATCCCGTCGCACGCCTACAACGGTTCGCTTTCCCTGGTCGCCGAACTGGAAACGACCATGGGCCTGATCGTTCGCCACGTTGACCTCTCGGACACCGAGGCCTCGTTGGCGGCCTTCGCCGGTGCGGACATGGCGTGGCTGGAATCACCGACCAACCCGATGCTTGAGGTCGCGGACCTGCCGGTGCTGCTGGCCGCGGCCCGGGAAGCCGGGGTGCTCACGGTGGTTGACAACACCTTCTCCACCCCATTGCGCCAGCGCCCGCTGCAACAGGGTGCCGACGTGGTGGTGCACTCGGCCACCAAGTACATGGGCGGGCACTCGGACGTGGTCCTTGGCGCGGTCCTCACATCAAGCCCAGGGCTGCGCGAACGGCTGCACAACAGAAGGACGTTGCACGGGGCCATCCCGGGGCCCTTCGAGGCCTGGCTGACGTTGCGCGGGATCCGCACCATGGCGTTGCGCCTGGATCGGGCCGAGGCGAACGCGATCGAGCTCGCCACCCGCCTGTCCACCCATCCGGCAGTGACCAGGGTCCGTTATCCAGGACTGCCCGGGGACCCCGGGCATGCCCGGGCCGCCGCACAGATGGAGGGTTTCGGCGCGATCCTCTGCATCGAGGTCGCTGGAGGTGCCGCGGCGGCCGACGCCATGCTGGGCAGGCTCCGGCTCTGGACCCCGGCGACCAGCCTGGGAGGGGTCGAGTCGCTGGCGGAGAGGCGCCGCCGCCACGCCGGGGAGCCAAGCACCGTCCCGGAAAACTTGGTGCGCCTGAGCGTGGGAATCGAGAACGTCGACGACTTGCACGCGGATCTGGCTGCCGCGTTGGACGATCGCGGCTAAGCTGAATCCATGGTTTATGCCCACCTCTTTGAGTCTTACCTGCTGCTGGTCCTCAGTGTTCTCGCTGCGTTGCTGGCCCTGTTCGCGTTTGTTGACGCGCTGCGGCACCCGGCAGCCAACTTCCAGCGTGAGAACAAGCGCAGCAAGCCGTTCTGGATGGGCCTGACCGCTGCCGCAACCCTGGTCTGTGGACTGTCGGTGCTTTCCGGCGGCGGCGGCGGGATCTTCCAGCTCATCGGCGCTTGCATTGCGTGCGTCTACCTGGCGGACGTCAAACCGGCGGTTTCGGGCAAGGGCGGCTACTACCCGTACTAGGAGTCGGACGCGCAACAACCACGTCGACAACGAACCCGGCCCCGCATACATGCCCTTGATCAGGGCATGTATGCGGGGCCGGGTTGATTAATCGTGCATGGCGGCAGGCCAGTCCCTATCCGGGATGGACAGCCAGTTCTATGGCCTCGATGCGATCGCCGGGTCCGGCAAGTAGCAAGACATGCCCGGCGGTGAGCCCCTCCAGGGCCTGGAGCACCAGTGCCGGCGCTGCGGAGCAGGCTTGCCCGTCCTGGCGCCGCAGCACGGTGACCTTCGCCCCGGTGTGCGCGGTGATTTCTGTGCCCAGTTCCCGTCCGTCGCTGCCGGCTATGAGCGTGACAAGGCGCAGGCCGGTTGGCGGAGCCGAAGGTGGCGCAGGTGCCAGGGCGCGGTCGTAGCGCCAAAGCCCGAAGTGGTAGCCGGCGACCAGCGCCGTGGCCACCAGCAGGCCCAGCGGTGCCCGGGTGTGTTCCAGCAACCCGCCTCCCGGGACATCCCCGAGCAGTCTTTCCAGGAGCCGGTAGCCAAGCACCAGCATCGTGACCAGTGCGACCAGCGCGCTGACGCCGAACACCGCTACCAGGTAGATGCGACGTCCGGCGGGATCCGCCGGGTGCGTCGGACGCCAGGCAAGCCACCACAGCGGCCCGCCGATGGCCAGCGAACTGATCCCGGCCAGCAGCAGCGTCGTTGCCGGGGTTCCGCCAAGGCTGGTGGTGCCAAGGGCCAATGCCGCGTTGATGACGACCCCGATTCCGGAGGCAGCGGCGGCCAGGGCCACGGCGGAAACGACAAGCCGTGCCGCCAGGACCACGGTCCCGTGTCGCTGCAGCAGGACCGAACCGTGGTAATTCCACGCCAACGCCCCGATGAGCATGGCGGCCAAGGCAGCTGGCGCGGTGCCAAGCACTGCGCTGAAGCCCTCGTTTCGGCCAAGGACAAGGCGAAGCAGCGAGTACAGCACGTAGCCGGCGCCCCAGAGGAACACCAGGACCGTTGCCCCGATGCCGATTCCCACCAGTGCAACGTCGGCCAGCGCCGAGGTGTTCTTCACCGTTGCCTCGTGGAACCAGTGCCACCACCACACCAGCATCCCGCCCGCGGCCCAGACCAGCAGTCCCAGGGCGCCCAGCCACCACGGTGTGCCGAGGCTTGTCCCGGACATGGAGACTTCCAGCACGCGTTCGAAGATGGAGCCCAGCAGTCCCGCCAGGGCGCCAACCCCGATCACCAACCCCAGCACGGAGCCCAGAACCGGGGGAACGTTGGACAAGGACAGCGGACCCCGGGAGGCATGTGCCCACATCCAGCGGTGCCATGCCCAGATCGCGGCCCACGCGATTCCGTAGCCGAGCCCGTTCTTCCAGCTTCCCTTCTCCCCGGCGGCCAGGGCAGCCAGCGCGCCAACGACATAGCTGGTGGAGATCAGCAATGAGAGGAGGTACATGACCGAGACGTACAGCCCCCAGGCCGCGGAAAGGCGTTCGGCTGGGTCGAGGAGCCTGGCCCAAAGAGCGCGGAAGAGCAGCACCGCAAGCGGGCCGCCGACCAGCGCCAGGGCCAGGGGGAGTGCCAGGGAAGAGGAACCGGACTCCGCAAGGACATCCGCCCGGGTGAAGAGGTTGTCCAGCAGGCCACCGACGCCCGTGGCAGCGACGGCCATCAAGATGAACAGCAGCAGATTGACGATCACTCGACGCAGGGTGGTCGTGGCCGAGCCAGCCGGCCGGGGCTTGTGGGTCGTTTCAGCGCTCATGGTGTGTACTCCTGGAGGGTGCAGGCGTGCAATTGCCAGGGCACGAAGGAAATCAGCCAGACACCGTCGACACGGGAGAGCTCAAAGGCCTCGTCACCGGAGTACCCGTTCGGGCCTCCGAAGGGGTCCCGGGCATCGGCGACTGAAACGGAGACCATGACCGTTGCCGCCTGCGCGTGCTCGATCGTGGAAAGCAGCGTCACCCGGGTGCCTTGGGCTATGGGGCCGGCGTATTCGTCGCATTCGCCTTGGGCCTTTGGGGTCAGGTACTTCGCGGCTGCGTCCTTCTGTCCATCAAGGGCTGCGGTGACATAGCGCTGGACGGCGCCGGCCGGGGTTGCCCCATCGATCGGCGGAGGTGTGCCCCGGGAAAAGACGAGCACCAGGGACGCAAGCACCAGCACGCCGACCACCCCCAGCAAGATGGCCGTCAACCGGTGGGGACTTGCCTTGTTTGTGGTCATGGACCCAAGTATGGGCCAAGCCCGGCCCTTTGCCCTGCCGTGGCACAAGCAAGGTAGTCAGAGTGTTATTTTTTTGGCATCCGCGCGATGGTTGAATGTGGCTGGCGGGGCCGCGGAACTCAGTTCAGGTCGGCCAGGGCAAGTGCGCCGGCACGCGGGGCAACGGCGTGCCACCTCACCGTCATCTCGCCGAGCCGCCAACGCGAAGCGGTGTCGCAGATCGGCCAGCCGGAGGCACGCAGGGCAATGCACATCGCCACGAAGCGTTGCTTGTTTCCGAAGGAGGCCAGTGGTGCGGTGAGCAGCCATGCGGCATCCGCCGCGGCGAGGAACCCGTGGATGCGTTCGCCGTCGACATTGCGGTGGATCAGTGCCTTGGGCAGGCGCTCGGCAACGTCCGAAGGCCGCGAGAAGGCGCCGAAGCGCAGGGAGATGCTCAGGGTTTGCGGACCGTCCTTGGTGATGGCCACCCAGGAGCTGCGCCTACCGATCTCATCGCACGTGCCCTCGATCAGCACCCCGTCATCGGTCAGCCGTGCGGCCATGGTTTTCCAGATGCCGGGCACGTCGGCTTCGTCATATTGCCGCAGCACATTGAATGCCCGGATCACCGATGCGCGTTGCTCGATGGGGATCTCGAACCCGCCGAGGCGGAAGTCAAGGCCCTGCAGATGTAGCGCGATGCCGCGGGCAACGCGTTCGGGTTCGATCTCGATGCCGAAGACCTGCGCAAGGGGGGACACGGAGCGCACGCTGTCGAAGAATTCGACGGCGGTTCCTGGTGATGCCCCGTAGCCCAGGTCCACGGCAATGGGAGGGGCCCCGGTGACCCCGGGGCGCAGGCGCCAGGCCTGTGGCCCGGTCATCCAGCGGTTGACGCGGCGCATGCGGTTGGGATTCGTCGTCCCACGGGTGGCATGACCCAAGGGGCGACCGGTACGCGACCGTCCGCCGAGCCGAGTCGCTTTCTGAACCATTGGTTTAAGGATAAAGCGCCGCACGCCGCGCTGAAGACAAGTCACGGAATAAAGTAAGGCACTTCACGCGTCCTAGAATGGGATCATGACTTACACCCTGATCCTGCTGCGCCACGGGCAAAGCGAGTGGAACGAAAAGAACCTGTTCACCGGTTGGTACGATGTAGAGCTCACCGAGAAGGGCCGTGCCGAGGCAACGCGCAGCGGCCAGCTACTCACCGAGGCCAAGCTGGCCCCGGCGGTGCTGTACACCTCGCTGCTCAAGCGAGCCATCATCACCGCCAATCTGGCCCTTGAATCCGCGGACCTGAATTGGATCCCGGTCAAGCGCAGCTGGCGCCTGAACGAACGCCACTACGGCGCACTGCAGGGCCTTGACAAGGCGGCGACCTTGGCTGAATACGGGGAGAAGCAGTTCATGGACTGGCGCCGGTCCTACGACACCGCGCCGCCGAAGCTCTCCGACGACTCAGAATTCAGCCAGGCCAACGATCCACGGTATGCGGCACTGGGTGAGGACGCGCCTCGCTCCGAATGCCTCAAGGACGTGCTGGAGAGGATGCTGCCTTACTGGGAAGACGAGATCAAGCCGGACCTGGCAGCAGGCAAGACGGTACTGGTCACCGCGCACGGGAACTCGTTGCGCGCCCTGGTCAAGCACCTGGACGGAATCAGCGACGAGGACATCGTTGGGCTGAACATCCCCACCGGGATCCCGTTGGTCTACGAACTCAATGAGGACTTCACCCCGGTCACCACCGGTGGACAGTACCTGGATGCCGATGCGGCAGCCGATGCCATCAATGCGGTGGCCAACCAGGGCCGCTAGGCCCCAACGTATTTCCCGTTCCCGCTTTGGGAAAAAGTCGGGGCCCAAACCCCCAGTTGTCGCTCGATGCGCACGACGGGTCGGGCCTCGGACCGGTTTAGCCAAAGTCCGTGGTTGCCGGATCCCAGGGTGCGTATGCCGTGCTTTGCGCCATGACTTACCACGGACGGGAGTGCAACAAGCGTGCTTTTGGTCACAAAACGTGCACGACGGGTTTGGAATTTGGATTTACCCCTTGCGCTCACGGGTTCATGCTGTACTGTGCTGTCTCGACGTACCCCTGAATCTCGTAAGGACTGCAATTCGTGGCAACTGATTATGATGAGGTCCGGCCTGACGTAGCCGAGGCCCGCAAGGCCTCCCTTGAAGCGGTCAAGACCGCCAACGCCCCCGACGCACGCAGTGTGTCCCGGGATCTGGACGAGGAAGATACCTCCGACGGTGTTGAGCTGGCGGGTGCCGATCTTTCGAATGAGGAACTGTCGGTTACCGTTATTCCCCAGAAGGAAGACGAGTTCCTTTGCGGCTCGTGCTTCCTGATCCGCCACCGCACGCTACTGGCGCGCGAGGCCAAAGGCGTGGCGTACTGCCGCGACTGCGAAGGCTAAGGACCCAGCGCCAGGAAACACCGCCGTTGCGCCAAGATTCTGCGCCGCTGATTTTCGCGAGCAGGAAATGAGGTGATGGTTTGGCGTTTAAGAACGCCTTTCGATGAAAAAACCCGAAGAGACCGCCGTTTTTCGGCCGTCCCGTCGGGTTTTTTGTATCTGCCATATGTTTTGGCCGGGCAGGGCGGCTGCTGCTAGAAGCCGGTGATGTCCGGTTCCCACTCGCCGGTGACCAGATAGGAAACCTTGCGGGCCACCGATACCCCGTGGTCACCGAAGCGTTCCATGTAACGGCTGGTCAAGGTGATGTCCGCGGTGGTCGGTCCGGAAAGGTTCCATTCGGGTGCGGCAACGGCCTTGAAGATGGAAACATGTAATTCGTCGATCTTGGCGTTCAGGTCGATGATTTCCCGGGCAACGGCCAGGTCGCGGCTTTCGAGCAATTGTCCGACCTTTCCGGCAATGGCGATGTCGAGCTCCGCCATGGTCTTGAAGGTCGGGGCGAGCGCCTCGGGAACCACCTGCTGCGGGAATCGCAGGCGCGCGAGTTGTGCGACGTGGCGAGCCAAATCACCCATGCGTTCCAGCGATGCGCTCATGCGCAGCGACCCGACGATCATGCGCAGGTCCGAGGCCACGGGGCCCTGAAGCGCCAGGACGTCAATGGCGCGCTCGTCCAACTGGTTCTGCAGGAAATCGATCTTGGCGTCCTCGGCGATGACTTCCTCGGCCAGTTCGATATCCGCATTCGCAAACGACTCATAGGCGCGTTCCATGGCCGCGGCCACTAAACGCGACATCTCAATGAGCTCTTCTCCGATTTGTTGCAGATCGGCGTGGAAAACCTTACGCACGCGGGCGTCCTTTCACTACGGTGGGCACCGCGTCCGGCACGGACGGCGGAACTGTTCTTCATCTATTGTTACAGCACCAAGTGAACCCCTGACGCGTCCAAGGTGAACGTTTGGTGAATGAGTCGTTCCAGCCCCGGTTTTGCCCGTGGCCAGTGGCAACCACCGCTAGGCTGGGATACGTGAATGATGTCTTGCTATCGGTGGTTGCGGGCCTCGTCGGATTGGCCCTGGGCCTTGTGGGCATCATGGCGTACCGCGGCTCGGTGCTCTCCCGCGGCGGGTTGCCCGTTGTCGGTGAGCCGACCCTGCCCGAAGGTGCCGCAGAAGTGCTCTCGGTCATTGGCCGTGCCTTCGTCATCCTCGACGAGGTCGACGGGGTGGTGCGTGCCAACCCGGCCTCGTATGCCTATGGACTGGTGCGCGGACACACGCTGATCCATGAAGACCTGCGCGACATGGCCCGCAAGGTCCGCGCCGACGGAGTCATTGCCGAACGCCAGTTTGAACTCCAACGCGGCACCATGGGTGCAACCAACATGTTCGTCCACGTGCGGGTGGCGCCGTTGGGCGAGGAATACATCCTCTTGTTGGCCGATGACCGTACCGAGATCACCCGGACTGCCGCGGTGCGCAACGATTTCGTCGCCAACGTGTCGCACGAGCTCAAGACCCCGGTCGGGGCGATCTCGTTGCTTGCCGAGGCCATCGAAGGGGCAGCCGACGATGCGGTCGCGGTGCGCCGCTTCACCGCACGGCTGCACAAAGAATCGGCCCGGCTGGCCGCACTGGTCCAGGACATCATCGAACTCTCCCGACTGCAGGGCGCCGACGTGGTTTTGGCAGGTGCGGGCATAGACCTCAACGAGGTGCTGGCCGAGGCCGTTGACCGCAACAAGCTGCCGGCCGAGGAAAAGCGGATCACGATCTCAGTAGGCGGCACGGTCGAGCAACAGGTCTTCGGGGACAGGGATCTTTTGATGACAGCGCTGCGCAACCTCATCGACAACGCGATCAGGTACTCCCCGGAGGATACGACTGTAGGGGTGGGCCTGCGCCAGCGAGACGGTTTGATCCAGGTCTCGGTCACCGACCAAGGCCCCGGCATCGCCCCCGAAGAGCAGGAGCGGGTCTTTGAACGCTTCTACCGCATTGACGCGGCACGCTCCCGCCATACCGGGGGCACGGGCCTGGGACTGAGCATCGTCAAGCACGTGGTGGCCAACCACGGCGGAGAAATTTCCTTGTGGTCCCGGCCCGGACATGGCTCGACCTTCACGGTTCGCCTGCCGGTCATTGAGGACGCGGTCGAAAACGACCAAACGATTTCCTAGCGACATACAAACACAACACGGTCCATGCGCCTGCGCGCGTTGCCGGAAGGAGAAAACGGGTGACCCACATTTTGCTGGTCGAGGACGAGGAATCGCTCTCCGACCCATTGACGTACCTCTTGGAGAAGGAGGGCTTCGAGGTTCGTGTGGCAGAGAACGGGTTGGATGCCGTGAAAGAGTTCGAGCGCCACGGCGCAGACCTGGTCCTGCTGGACCTGATGCTTCCGGGCCAGCCGGGAACAGAGGTGTTCCGACAGATCCGCACGATGTCGCAGGTGCCGGTGATCATGCTGACCGCCAAGGACTCGGAGATAGACAAGGTGATCGGCCTGGAGCTGGGAGCCGACGACTATGTCACCAAGCCCTATTCGTCCCGCGAGCTGGTGGCCCGCATCCGCGCCGTCCTTCGCCGGCAGGGCGAGGGCGAGGAACTCATCAGCAACGTCGTGGCCGCGGGGCCGGTGCGCATGGACGTGGAACGCCACGTGGTCTCGGTGCGCGGCACGGAGGTCTCGATGCCGTTGAAGGAGTTCGAGCTGCTCGAGATGCTGTTGCGCAACGCCGGCCGGGTGCTGACCCGCGGGCAGCTGATCGACAGGGTCTGGGGCGCGGACTACGTCGGGGACACCAAGACGCTCGATGTGCACGTGAAGCGGCTGCGATCAAAGATCGAGCCGGATCCAGCCACCCCGGTGCACCTGGTCACCGTGCGCGGGCTTGGCTACAAGTTCGAGGCCTAACAGCCTGTTGCGGGCCCCGGGTTTGACCGGTGGCGAGACGATGGGCCCGAAGGAATTCCTTCGGGCCCATCGGTTATTGCTTTCCTGCATTGGCACCGTGGTGCCGAAGCGGACCTAGTGTTCGGCCGGTTTTGGTGACGGGGTCAGGTGCGAAAGCTCGCTCGGATCAAAGCCGCCCGGGACGAACTCGCGGTATTCCTCAAGGGTTCCATCGATGACAGGGATCTTGGCCTCATCGGAGTTTGGGCCGACGCTCAAGGTCGCCCGTGCCTGCGCGCCGGGTGCAACGCCGGTCGAGGTCAACAAGGTCTTGTTCTTGTCCTTCTCAAAATCCACGACGCTCTTGGCCGGGACCTTGACGGAAGTCGATCCGGTTGAAAGCTTCATTTCCAGGGTCATCGCTTGGTCGGTGTCATTGACAAGCGATCCGAGCACGCGGGCCTCATCGGTGGCGCTGTTGGTGATCAGCATCAGGTTGCGGACATCCAAGTCGCCGACGTTCAGCACGATTCCGTCGGAAGCGGCGTAATGCAAGGTCGTTGCCTGTTGGTTGATTGCGCTACAGCTGGTAACACCAAAGGTCAACATGGCCAGGGCGGCTACCGCAACGACGCGGCGTCCACGGTTCTTCTGTGCGGTCATCACGGCACAAACTCCTCAATCAGGTTCGAGTTCGGGTGAGCTCGTGGGCGCACGGGATGCACCCGAGGGAGCCACTCTCGTCCCTTAGCCTAGAGTGTTTTGTCCCGAATGTATGATTCGGCCCCCGGCGTAAGTGTCATCAATGTGCTGATCAAGGCGCTGAAATGGACCGAAACAGACACTTTACATAGCACTAGTTGTGCCACTTGGGAAGAGCCAAAACCGCGCCATTACTAGGGAGTAGAGGATCCCGCCGAATCGTTTTGCCCAATTACCATGGTAAACTAGGAGTTGGGAAAGGGGTTTATCCACATGGTTTTTGAGGTTGGCGAGACAGTTGTCTACCCGCACCACGGTGCAGCAATGATCGAAGAGATCAAGATGCGCACCATCAAGGGCGAAGAGAAGATGTATCTCAAGCTTAAGGTTGCCCAGGGTGATTTGACCATCGAGGTTCCGGCAGAAAATGTCGATCTCGTTGGTGTGCGCGACGTTGTTGGTCAGGAGGGTCTGGACGAGGTCTTCGATGTATTGCGGGCTGAGTTCACTGAAGAGCCTACCAACTGGTCACGCCGTTACAAGGCGAACCTGGAAAAGCTTGCTTCCGGTGACGTGATCAAGGTGGCAGAGGTCGTTCGCGACCTGTGGCGTCGGGATAACGACCGGGGTCTATCCGCAGGTGAAAAGCGCATGCTTGCAAAGGCGCGCCAGATCCTGATCAGCGAACTTGCTTTGGCCAAGAAGCTGGACGAAGAAAAGGCAGAGACCGTCCTGGACGAGGTTCTGGCTTCGTAATTGCCGAGAGCACTCATTAATTCGAATCCCTGGTGGGGGCACGGAACGCCGAAAGGCGTTTTGGGCCCCCACCGGCGTTTAAAACCTGTCGCCGGCTCGTCTCTGCAGGCACGGGACCGGAAGCTAACACCGCTAGGCTGGCCTATGTGAGTGACCCGATTGCGCTTAGCGACAAAGAACTTCAGGAAACGGCGATCATCGTGGTCGCGGCCGGCTCCGGAACCCGGCTGGGATACGGGATGCCCAAGGCCCTGGTCCCCTTGGCGGGACGTTGCCTGCTCGAGCACGCACTGGACGGCATCGAGCTGGCCGGGTGCGCTTCCCAGGTGATCGTCGTACTTCCCGCCGGAGCGCCGGAACTCGAGGAACGTGCCGCCGGGCATCGGCTGAAACCGATCTGCCGCACCGGCGGTGCGACCCGTAACGACTCGGTCCGGGCAGGGTTGGATGCGCTGAGGCCGGAAACCGAACGCGTCCTGATCCATGATGCCGCCCGTGCCCTGACGCCGCCGGAAGTCTTCCGGCAAGTGGTGCTCGCGCTGTTGTCCGGGGCACGTGCAGTGATCCCGGTCCTGCCGGTGGTGGACACCATCAAACAGGTAGCCACCGACCCCGGGGAGGAACAGGCGCACATCATCGGCACTCCTGCCCGTGGAACGCTGCGCGCCGTACAAACCCCGCAGGGATTCCACGCGCCGGCGCTGCTTGCCGCCCACCGGCAAGCAGCCGGGTGGAAAAGCCCAGCTGCCGAGGCCGTCACAGACGACGCCATGCTCATGGAAATGCTCGGCGAGCGCGTGGACACCGTCCCGGGAGCGGCAGCTGCCTTGAAGATCACCACCCGGCTCGACCTTGTCTTGGCCGAGTCCATGCTGCCGCTGCACCCCGGGAAGGAAACCCCCATGGCCGAGCCGTCAAACACCCCCGCACCGGTATTGGTCCCGCGCACCGGAATCGGCGTCGACGTCCACGCGGTCGCCGATGCCTCCGAACCCCGCCCCATGTGGCTTGCAGGGCTTCATTTCCCGCAAGACCAAGGCCTGTCCGGACATTCCGACGGCGATGCGGTGGCCCACGCCGCGTGCGACGCGCTCTTTTCAGCCGCCGGCATCGGGGATCTGGGTACACACTTTGGTACCGACCGCCCCGAGTACGCAGGTGCACCCGGCACCACGCTTCTCACCGAAGCTGCCCGGCTCGTGCGGGAAGCGGGCTTCGAGATCGGGAACGTCGCAGTCCAGTTCGTGGGCCGCCGGCCCAAGTTCGCTGCCCGGCGCCAAGAAGCCGACGCGGTGCTGAGCAAGGCGGCCGGTGCCCCGGTAACCGTCACCGCCACCACCTCCGACGGCCTGGGCTACGAAGGAACCGGGGAAGGCGTGACGGCCTACGCCACGGCCTTGGTTTATGCGGTGCCGCGGCAAGGCAACCCTCCGGGCAAGGTGCCTGCCGGTTGACCGGCTCGGATAACCTTTAGGGGTGAGCATCCGTTTTTACGACACCAAACAGGCAACCACCCGGGACTTCGTTCCCCTGAACGAGGGCAAGGTCGGGCTCTACTACTGCGGCGCCACCGTCCAGGGCATGCCCCACGTCGGCCACGTGCGTAGCGCCATCGCCTTTGACATCCTCTCCCGCTGGTTGGAAAACCGCGGCTACGAGGTCACCGTGGTTCGCAATGTCACCGACATCGACGACAAGATCCTGGAAAAGTCCGCAGCCTCCTTTGGCGAGGACTTTGCAGGGGACGATGACTACTTCGCCCGCGAGCAGTGGTTTGCCCTGGCGTACAGGTTCGAGCAGGAGTTCGCCAACGCCTACGACACCCTCGGGGTTCGCCGGCCGACCTACGAACCGCGTGCCACCGGGCACATCACCGAGATGCACCAGCTCATTGCCACGCTTATCGCCCGAGGCCACGCCTATCCGGCGTTGGATGATTCGAATGATGTCTACTTCGATGTGCGTTCCTTCCCGGCCTATGGTTCCTTGACGCACCAGAAAGTCGATGACATGCAGGGTGCTCCGGATGCCGATCCCCGTGGAAAGCGCGATCCACGCGACTTCGCGCTGTGGAAGGGCAACAAGCCCAGCGATCCCGCAACAGCTTCGTGGCCGAGCCCCTGGGGCACAGGACGGCCGGGATGGCACCTTGAATGCTCCGCGATGGTCACCAAATACCTCGGCACCGCGTTTGACATCCATGGCGGCGGCCTTGACCTGCGCTTCCCGCACCACGAGAACGAGATGGCCCAATCGATGGCCGCCGGCCACGACTTCGCTAATTTCTGGATGCACAACGGCATGGTCACTTACCAGGGTGAAAAGATGTCGAAGTCCATCGGCAACACTATTTCCCCGTCCGAAATGCTTGAGCTCGCTTCGCCTCGGGTGGTCCGCTATTTCCTGGGGCAGGCGCACTACCGCTCGCAGCTGGACTACCGTCCCGATTCGCTCACCGAGTCCACCGCCGCAGTCGAGCGCATCGACACCTTCGTTGCCAATGCGCTTGACCGCATCCACGGGGTCGGGGCAAACGCGGACTTCTCCATCGACATGCACCACTTCGAGGTCACCGACGCGTTCGCCGCGGCGATGGACGATGACCTGAACGTGCCCCAGGCCCTGGCCGCGTTGCACGACGCCGTGCGCCAAGGCAACACCGCGTTGGCCGCCGGGGAGCTGGAAACGGCCGACGCAGCCATGCAGCAGGTCATGGCGATGACCTACGCACTGGGCCTGGATGACACCATCGAGGCATCCGGAGCCGCAGACTCGGCGCAGGCCGCGGCCCTGGACGTGTTGGTTGCCGCGCAACTGGCCGACCGGGCAGCTGCCCGCGCAACCAAGGACTGGGCTCGATCCGATGCCATCCGCGACACCCTCGCAGCTGCGGGAATCATTGTCGAGGATTCTACCGAAGGCGCCCGCTGGAGCCTGAAAGCGTAAGTTCGCCCACAAAGGGCACGGAATCTGCATCCCTTGCCGCTAAAATGGGCGGGGCGGTGAGTGAAATCGCCGTGCCGTCCGCCCCGATTCTAGGAATACACCATCATGTCTGCTGCACCGAAGCGTTCCGGCGCTAAAAGCAAGAGCAAGAAGGGCCCCTCCGTCGGAACCGGCGGATATGGCCGCAGGGCCCTCGAAGGCAAGGGCCCCACGCCCAAGGCCGAGGACCGCCCGTATCACAAGGCTTTCAAGAACAAGGAGCTCGCCGAGCGCTCCGCGGCCAAACGCGGGCCGTCCAAGGGCGGAAGCGCCCCACGCGGCCGCAGCACCGGGGGCCGTTCGAAGAACAGCGAAGAGCTGGTCACTGGACGCAACTCGGTGGTGGAGGCGCTCCGCGCCGACATCCCGGCGAAGGCACTTCACCTGGCCATCCGCATCGAGATGGACGAGCGCGTGCGCGAATCCCTGAAGATCGCCGCCGAACGCGGCATCCCCGTGATGGAGACCGGAAAGCCGGAACTGGACCGGATGACGGACGAAGCGATCCACCAGGGCCTGGTTTTGCAGGTTCCGCCTTACGACTATGCCGATGCGCTGGAGACTGTCAAAGCCACCATCTCCAAGTTCAAGAAGGGCCACGTCAAGAACGCACCGCTGTTCATTGCCCTGGACGGGATCACCGACCCGCGCAACCTCGGTGCCATCATCCGCTCGGCCTCGGCATTCAGCGCCCACGCCGTCATCGTGCCCGAGCGACGCTCGGTGGGAATGACCGCTTCCGCTTGGAAGACCAGCGCCGGTGCCGCGGTGCGTGTGCCGGTCACCCGCGCTCCCAACCTGAACTCCACGCTCAAGGGAATGAAGGAAGCCGGTGTGTTCGTCCTTGGCCTGGATGGCGATGGTGACATCTCCCTTCCAGACCTCACGCTGGCCAAGGAGCCGCTGTGCATCGTGGTGGGTTCCGAGGGCAAGGGCCTTTCCCGCCTGGTACGCGAGAACTGTGATTCGATCCTGTCCATCCCGATCGATTCAGCGATGGAATCCCTGAATGCTTCGATGGCCGTGGGCATCACGCTGTACGAGATTTCGCGCAAGCGCAGCGTGTAGGGCGGTCCGTGCACCGGGCCCCGCCCGCAAGGCACTAGGATTTCATGAAAGCGGTTCGACGTTTCCGGCAAGGATTCGTCGGACCGCTTTTTGTTGCTGCATGTCGCCTGGCTGCGGCAGCGGAAAACCTGTATTCCCAAGCACGCCGATTCTCGATAGCGTGAGACGCACGGGCAACCCGGTTGTCCGAGGGCAGCATGGGTGCGAATCCTTTGCTGCAGCGACGGGACGGAGAAACACCATGGGGCCGGCGGAGCTCGATGCACAAGACTATGCACCGCAACGGCTTGAGGAGTCTTTGGGCGCACCATTGCATGTATGGCCTGAGATCCTGGAAGCCGTTGAACGAGGCGAGTACAAATCTCCGCATGCCGTTCTCGGCCCGCATTTGAATCTCTCGGGTCACGTGAGCGTCCGGACCTTGCAGCGTGAGGTGTCCGAGGTTAACGTCTTGACCGCCACCGACACCATGGCGATGACCCGAGAACACGGGGACCTCTGGGTCGGCCTGCTTGAAGCCAAGGACGTTGGGCGAGTCCCCGACTACCGGATCCAACGTATCGGGCCCAATGGCGCAGTAGTCATCGACGACCCGTACCGCCATACCCCACGCCTGGGGGAGATGGAGCTGCACCGCATCAGGGCCGGGGGAGCGGAAGCCCAGCAGATCCTGCTCGGTGCCCATCCCCAACACTATTCCTCACCCATGGGGGAAGTCGAAGGCACAGGGTTCGTTCTCAAACAGGAAGAAGCGATGGCTGTACGGGTATGCGGGGACTTCAATATCTGGAAAGGCTCATCCCACGCGATGCGCGAGCTCGGAAACAGCGGGATTTGGGAAATCTTCATTCCGGGCGTTGCCGTCGGAGCTTTGTATCGCTTCGAGTATCTTGAGCTGACCGGGACATGGGTCGAGTACGCCGATCCCGCTGGACACTATTCAACCGATGATCCGGACACTGTCTGCGTGGTTCAGCCAGAGGGCTTCGAAACCTAGTAGTTGTCGCCGGCACGGAATAAGGATGGTCCACGAGAAGGCGTATTTCGCTGTGTGCCAGTTCACAAGTATCGGATTCCGGCGTTTCTGCTTGTTTCATAGCCCCTGGCACCCGGGTTTCGGCGCATTCCCGGGGTTTTTGTGTGCCCGGTGACAAGGTAGGGGGTGTTTGGACTTTAGAGCCAGGTGCGCGTAGAGTTATTTCTCGCACCGAGCCCCGCAGCTCAGCCCGAAAGGGAGTGAGGCGGAGGCTGGTTGCAGGATTTATTGGAAGACTTTGGATGTCGATTTGACTCCGGGCCTGCCGGGTCCTAAGATTGAAAAGTTGCTCCAGAGCGAAGCGGCCGGGTCAGTAATTCCTGGTGGTGGGTGTTGGAAGTGTCTGTTATTTGAGAACTCAATAGTGTGCCAAGTTTGTTGATACCAATTTATTTATTTTATTGGTGAATGGTTTTTAGGTGTACACCTCCGTGTGCATGCTAGGAGCAATTTGCCGGGATTTTTTTACTTGGTGC
>NZ_BAABLK010000011.1:0-2184 GCF_039544305.1 Paeniglutamicibacter antarcticus | reverse complement strand
GCCAGGAAACGGGCCGGAAGACGTTGCCGTCCGTGGTCAAAACCGTTGCCGCTGGTGGTCAGTCCAATTGCCGCTGGTGGTCAGCGGGGATCGCCGCCTATGGTCACTTTAGAACTTCCGCTGACACGCGCAGCCCTACGGTCCGCGGCTTGGACCATAGGAGGCTGAGCGTACATTCACGTCGGGCCCGATGCGAGGGCCTCCCCCTCACCCAGCAGCTGCTGCCGGCCACGCTCTCAGTACGCCGTGCCGACTCTCTTTAGATCATCGGGACGGCACTGCCCGCCAAGGCGGCCTGCCGTGGCCACCGGAGGATCGGCGCAGTGCTGGGGTGTCCCGTCTCGACGGCGCGGCGCTGGCTGAGGCGGGCCATGCACCCTCGTCGCATACTCAATGGTTGTACGAAAAGGCGGTACAGAGCGCGTACCGCCTGCGTCCAGAGATCTTGGACCGTCAGAAGTACTGGCCGAGCATACTTGGCTGGAGCTTGAATATTTTTGCTGGCGCCGCATTGGCTTATCAGAAACGGGTGGCCGCCGACCTTCCACCCTGGACCTGATCGGACTCTTCACCCGAGGCAATTTGCTGAGCTGGTCGCTTCGCACCCGAAAGTAGTGACGCGACCTCGCGCTGCTGCGCCCTGAAACAGGCGTCACCCTGATGACGATAGAAAGGAGCTTGCGTAGGTGCCCGGCGGCATGGCGGCCAGCACGTCACGAAGACGACTAAACCCGCAAATCCCGTCGGCATTGGAGATGCCGTCGTCATCGTCAAACAACGCGCTCGTAACAATCGGTTTCCGTCATGAAGCCCAATCGATAGTCCTTTTTTGAGCGCTTAGGCTCCCGACCTAGCACAGGGACGAGTCGGGCTGCATGCGGTGGCGTGGCCCATAGACCGATACGGTCCTCCCGATCCGTATCGAATGATGCAGTCTTGCGGAACCCGTTGGCTCGGTACTCACCACCCCGGGTCCTTTGGCTTGCCGTAGTTCTTGGGTCACCAGCAGTCGTTGAAAGGAAGCCCCAACCAGTCCGGAAGCTATCGACCGTGGAGAGTGCGGGAGCGAGCGCAAGCCCGCCTTCGTCTTAGCTGAGCTACCCCAAGGTGCCGTGCCATAGATACCAGTCCGCCACCGCTCCCTGATTCGGCGGGTCAGAAATTCTTGGAAAGAGGAAGGCGCAAGTTAGTACAGCGGCTCGCCTTGCGCCTTGAAAACTTGGTGGCAGTGTCTGGCAAGCCGCGGCAACTATCGGATTTGTTTGGCAAAGCCAACGAGAGCGCACGGCACTGGTCGATATGAAAGGGTGTACGAGTTTCCGGTGAACCGATTGAAGGAGCGGACGCATTAGCCGCCGATGACTGATCGACATGATATCTACGCACGAATAGCCGGCATTGTCTTCGGGGCCGCCAGCATGGTCGTCGGAGGCGCCCGTGCATTCGGAACAGAGCAGCTGTGCCCTTGAGCTCTTGGCGATTGAGTCCCCCCTGGCAGCACAATACCCATCAACGATTCCACGATTAGAGGCCTGTTGATATGCCGTCAACGTCTTCCGCGCTCCGTGGCCCTGCGGTTATTCGCGACAGCCCAACATGTGCCAACTGGCCGGATCGTCCACGACGTTGGAACAAGTAGCCGGGCAAAAAGGGCTGGACTAGACGCCAGTGGCGTGGAAAGCCGGACATGGTGCGGATCACGTATTGCCATTCGCTTCAATACGTACCGCTGCACCCTTGTTGCAGGCCCACTTCCCTCTATTTGCAAGGGTTCCGGCTAGCTGGAATGCACTCCCAAGCTGATTTGTGGTGGTGGCGTTTGGTGTGTATAGTTTTCTAAGTCGCCGCGAGGTGCACAGCGGATCAAACCGGGTGCGAATCGCCAGGCGACCGAATTTCTACCAAAATCCCCCTTTCAGTTTTCCTTGATGCTTCGTGTGTCGGATTTCTGGTGGGAGCCGCATGGTAGGGCATTGGATACCGGAAACGGTGGATTTGCTCTTCGACTCGCGGCGGGGTAGGGTAGATAAGTTGCTCCAGAGCGAAGCGGCCGGGTCAGTAATTCCTGGTGGTGGGTGTTGGAAGTGTCTGTTGTTTGAGAACTCAATAGTGTGCCAAGTTTGTTGATACCAATTTATTTATTTTATTGGTGAATGGTTTTTAGGTGTACACCTCCGTGTGCAT
>NZ_BAABLK010000010.1:0-1195 GCF_039544305.1 Paeniglutamicibacter antarcticus | reverse complement strand
CCGAACTGCGCGAACGTTCAGAATACTGGTTGGGTCAGCAGGGCCGTCTTACCGAGCCGGTCTACAAGCCTGCCGGTGAGGACCACTACCGGCCAGTGAGTTGGGACGAGGCGTTCTCGATCCTTGCTAAGAAACTCAACTCCCTTGCGTCCCCGGACGAGGCGGTCTTCTACACCAGCGGCCGCACCTCGAATGAGGCAGCTTTCGCCTACCAGCTCTTTGTGCGTGCCTTTGGCACCAACAACCTGCCAGATTGCTCCAATATGTGCCACGAATCCACGGGCTGGGCCATGGGCCAAACCTTGGGTATCGGCAAGAGCACCATTGCGTACGACGACTTCGGCAAATCCGATTTGATCNGAGGCAGCTTTCGCCTACCAGCTCTTTGTGCGTGCCTTTGGCACCAACAACCTGCCAGATTGCTCCAATATGTGCCACGAATCCACGGGCTGGGCCATGGGCCAAACCTTGGGTATCGGCAAGAGCACTATCGCCTATGACGACTTCGGCAAATCGGATTTGATTATCATCATGGGGCAGAATCCAGGCACCAACCACCCCCGGATGCTCACGGCCCTGGAAGAAGCCAAGGACAACGGCGGGAAGATCGTCGCGGTCAATCCATTGCTCGAGGCCGGTCTGAGGCGATACAAGGACCCGCAGAAGGTCAAGGGCATCATCGGACGCGGCACCGACATCGCCGATCAGTACCTGCAGGTCCGGTTGGGCGGAGACATGGCGCTGCTGCAGGCAGTTACCAAGCGGATCCTGGATGCCGAAGATGCCAACCCGGGAACCGTGCTGGACCAAGAGTTCATCGATACGTACTGCGAGGGCATCGATGAGCTCAAGGCGCACCTGGCCCGGTTGGATGAGGATGCGGTGCTTGAATCCACTGGCCTGCGTATCGAGGAGATCGATGAACTGGCCGATCGTTACATGAAGTCCGATCGAGTCATTATCACCTGGGCCATGGGTCTGACCCAGCAGAAAAAGGGTGTGGCGGCCATCAAGGAAATCGTCAATCTGCTGCTGCTGCGCGGGAACATCGGCAAGCCCGGCGCCGGAGCCTCCCCCATCCGCGGACACTCCAACGTCCAGGGGGATCGCACCATGGGTATCTGGGAGCAGATGCCCCCAGCGTTCCTGGACGCGATCGAGAACGAGTTCGGTTTCGATCCTCCGCGCGAGCACG